>CALLYN010000095.1 GCA_937858455.1 uncultured Kouleothrix sp. | reverse complement strand
CGCACAGAATCTTGTGCTGGTTGGCGGCACCGGCGTGCTGGTGGGCGGGCGCGGCGTATCGGTCGCCGGGCGCGGCGTGCTAGTGGCCGGCGCGGGCGTATTGGTGGGTGTTGTGGCCGCTGTGGCCGTGCTGCTCGGCTGCACCAGCGTAGGCGGCGGCGGTGTGCTGGTTGGCGTGCTGGTGCTGGATTGCACTGGCTGGCTGGTAGGTGTGGCCGTGTCGAGCACTGGAACCGCCGTATCGGGCGGAACTGTGCCGAGCACTGGCGTATCGGTCGGGCCGCTGATCGTCGGGCGTGGTGTGACGGTAGGCTCGGGTATGAGCACAACCACGCCGGGTGTGACTGTCGGCGCATTTTCGGGCTGGGCGATCACGATCACATCTTCGGTGGGAATAGCCGCAGCGGCCTGCGGCGTGGGGCTGGTCGTCGCGAGCGCGGCGGCGGTTGCGCGATCGGCGGCCTCGGCTGCGGCGGCCTCGGGCGCGATCGGCGGCAGCTGCAGGTTTATCAGCCAGGGGCGGTAATCGGCGAGCTTTTTGGAGAGCAAGTTCAGGTTCGAAGCCTGGTCGCGCGGCGACAGGAGCACAATGACAACCTGCCCAACGCAGCAAATTGCCAGAAACAACAGCAGCAACGCCGCTGGTATCAGCCAGCGCAGCGGGTCACGCTGATTGTTCGGTTTTGTTTGGTTCGGCAACGACGTCTGCGTGCTCATTCGCTACCAGTAGTGCAATGCTGAACGTGCTGCCCTGGCCGGGGGTGCTGGCGGCCCACACTCGCCCGCCCTGGCGCTCGACGAGCTGGCGGGTGATGGCAAGGCCCAGCCCGCCGCCGCGCTCGGGCGAATTATTACCCTCGACCCGATGGAAGCGCGTGAAGAGCTGGGTGAACTCTTCGCTTGAAATACCCGGCCCGGTGTCGACGATGTCGATCTGCACTGTGTCGTGGACATGGCGCGCGCGCACTGTCACGCTGCCTTTCATGGTATAGCGGCGGGCGTTATCGAGCAGCTGCGTAAGCACGATCTGCAGCTGCTGGCGGTCGGCGTGCACCGGCGGCAGCGTGTCGGGCAAGTCGAGGTGAATGTCGATGCCTTTTTTCAGGAACGCGCTGCGCATTGGCGCCAGGGCGCTTTCGATCGCCACCCACACATCCTGCGGCTCGGGCTCGGTGATCAGCGTATTCGCCTCGATGCTGGCGATCATCACGAAGTTATTCACCAGGTCGCGCATCTGCTCGGAGCGCATGCGAATGACCTCGAGGTAGTCGCGCTGATCGGCGTTCAGCTCGCCCAGGTAGCCGCGCAGCAGCAGGTCGGCGCTGCCGCAGATCGGCGTGAGCGGCGTGCGCAGCTCGTGCGACACGCGCTCGATAAAGCGCGTCTTGGCGCGGTCGACGGCGGCCTCGGCCGAAAGGTCGTGCAGGACGATCACCTCGCCGAGGCTTTCGTTGTTTTCGCCGATGACCGGCGCGCTATTGATGCTCATCACCCGGTCGCCAAGCTCGTAGTGGTTGAGGTTTGCCACGTCGTTGCCGAACATATCTTTGGCGGCCGGCGCCGGCACGAGCGGTATGTCGTTCCAGTTGCGGCGCACAATATGCCAATCGCGCAGGTTCAGCATCTGCTCGGCGGTGCGGTTCACCAGCATGATATTGCGCTGCTGGTCGCACACCACCACGCCATCGGCGATCGACTTGAGAATGGCCTCGCGCTCGCTGGCCTCGTCGTGGACGCGGTCGAACAGAATGGCGTTATACAGCACGCTGGCGGCCATGTTCGCGGTAGCCGAGAGCGTTGGCGCGTTGACGCCCTCAAACGCGCCCGGCGCGGCATGGCCGAAGATCAGCACGCCGGCCACGACATCCTGCACCACCAGCGGGGTGAGCATCAGGCTGTGGAAGCCCGCCACGTCGCCGAGGCCAAGCGCGTCGAGCCGCGGCTCGCTCGACGAGTCGAGCAGGTGCGGCAGCAGGCCGCGCGCCAAGTCGCGGATCAGCGGGTCGCCGGGGGCGACGCGCAGGTTGCGCAGTGCCAGCACGGGCGCGGCTGCGGCGCTGCGCAGCCGGTAGCGCCAGATGCCGCGGTCGTCGATCAGCGCGAGCACCTCGGTGCCCGGCACAAACTCGGCCACCGCGCGCTGTGTCGCGTCGAGCACCGGCTCGATCTCGATCGCGGTGCTCAGGTCGCGGCTGGTGCGGTACAGGTGCAGCAGGTGGCCGGTCATCTGGTTGAACGCCTGGGCCAGCCTGCCGATCTCGTCGTCCGACTGCGGCATGTTCTGCTGGGCAAAATTGCCGGCGGTCACCGCGTCGGCGGTATCGACGAGCGCCGAAAGCGGGCGAGTGATATTGCGCGCGATGTAGTAGCCCAGCACGATCGAGCCGAGCGCCAGCGCTACCGCGATCAGGCTGATCGCCGTGCGGTTAATGCGGATCGAGTTGACCTGAAAGTCGGTCGGCAGGCCGACCGAGAAGTAGCCGGTGAGCTTGTTCTGGATGTAGAGCGGGCTATAGGCGATCTGGTAATCGCGCTGCTGAATGGTGCTGGGGAAGTACGAAGGCGTGTTGGGCTTGTTTTCGGTATTGATCACCGACTGCGCGTTGTTGTTTGCCAGCGCGCCGATGACCTCGGGGCGCAGGTTCAGGCTGGCGAGGTCGGCGCGCGGGATGAATGTTGTGCCCAGCGCCTCGCCCTTCAGGTTGTAGAACGTGGTGATCGGCACCTGAGTGTTGCGCTGCAGCGCGGTCAGCAGCCGGTCGATCTTGATCGAGATCATCAGGCCGCCTACCACGGTGCTTCCCTGCTTCACCGGCACCACGGTATAGAAATGCGGCTGCGGGTCGTTGCCGAACTGGATCAGGCCCGAGAATTTGTCGGCGCCGTCGACCAGCGTGTTGCTGATGATGCGCTTGACATCGCGGATGGGCGTCAGGTCGGTGCTGGCGTTGCGGTACGGCTCTTCGAGCGGGTCGTCCTTCACGCGCTGCCAGTCGATCAGCGACTGGCCGTTGCGGTCGAAGGCGATCAGCCGGTCGATGTCGAGCGTCGGGTTGCTGATGCCGCTGAGGTAGAACACCTTGAGCGTGCGCGACACCGTATCGGTGCTGCCGCTGGCCAGCGCCGCCGCCACCGACGGTGTGGCGTTCTCGGCACTGCCGCCGGCGAAAGCGGCCTGGCGCAGGAAGTTGATATGGTTCTGCTCGCGCTCGACCAGCGTCGCGCTGACGATCCGCGCGTTGTTCGCCAGCTGGTTCGTGAGAACGTCCTGGGCGTTGGCTGCCACCAGAAACAGAACAATCGCCGCGCCAGCCAGCATCACGAAGATCGTCAGTGCCAGGTATGGCATGATGATCTTGTAGCGGATATGCGAGCGGATCAACTGTAGCAGGCGGCCTATCAACAAACTACCTCAGACATGCGATAGTTTTACACACATTAGTAGGTAACCAGAGGGTAGCCACATTATATACGAACCGATGACGCGAATCAAGCCACCCGAATTATGACAAAACTGTAAAGTATTTCAATATCAGCGCTCGTCGGTATGGGTACGCGGTAGCGCAAAGGCAAACACGCTCCCCACGCCCTCCTCGCTCTCGAGCCAGATCCGGCCGTGGTGGGCCTCGACGGCGAGCTTGCAGAAAGTCAGGCCAAGGCCGGTGCCGCGCACCTTGCGGCCGCGCACCTGGCCAAATTTCTCGAAGATACGCTCGTGGTAGGCTGCCGGGATGCCCATGCCGCGGTCTTGCACCCAGAAGACGATCCACTCGCCGTCGGCGAATGGCGGATGCAGCGGCGTGTCGGTGGGCAGCAGGTGGTCGGCGCCGTAGGCGTGCGCGCCCACGGTGACGCTGGTGCTCGAGGATGAGAACTTAATGGCGTTGTCGATCAGGTTCTGCAGCACGCGCACGATCTTATCGTCGTCGGCGTCGATCAGCGGCAGGTTGAGCGCCATGCAGGTTGCCAGATCGACGTTTTTGCTGCGCGCCGATACGCGTAGCCGGTCGAGCGCCTGGTCGATGATCGTGTAGGGCGCCACCGGCTCAAGGTCGATGGTCATGCGGCCCTGCTCCATCTTCGAGATGTCGAGCAGGTTGTTCACCAGCTCGAGCATGGCCTGGCTGCCCTGGTGGGCGATCTCGAGCAGCTCGTTCTGGGCTTCGGTGACAGGCCCGCCAATGCCGCGCTTCACCATCATCACGCCATTCATGATCGACGTCAGCGGCGCGCGCAGGTCGTGCACCAGCATGCTCGTCCAGTCGTCGCGGATCTGCTCGAGCTCGCGCTCCTGGGTGATATCGCGCAACACGGCGAGCTGGCCGTACACCGCGCCGTCGGCGTCGCGCACCGGCATGCTCAGGTGGCGGATGAAGCGGTGGTGCGTGCCGCCAAGCTCGATATCGCTCACGTGCACGGGCGTCTCGGCATCGCCATTGCTGTCGCCGCGCGACCGGGTGTTGACCTCGCGCGCGCGGCTGTGCAGCGAGCGCAGCAGCTCGTCGAGCGGGCGGCCGGTGAGCTGCTGCTCGCTCGCGCCGAACAGCTCGGCGGCCATGGGGTTGGCCGTAAGGACGCTGCCGTGCATATCGGTCATCAGGATGCCGTCGGCGGTGGAGTTGAGGATGGCCGCCAGCCGGTCGCGGCCGCTCGCCACCTGCTGGAACAGGCGCGCGTTCTCGATCGCCACGCCGATAAACGCGGCCATGCGCATCAATCGCTCGGCTTCGTCGGGCGTGAACTGGCCGTCGAGCTTGTTCAGCAGCTCGATCACGCCGATTACCCGGCCCTTGGCAATCATGGGCACGCACAGGATCGACTTGGTGACAAAGCCCAGGTCTTCGCTGATCTTGCGGTAGAAGCGCGGGTCGCTCTGGGCGTCGGGCACGATCTCCCACTGGCGGCCGGTGGCCACCGCGCCGACCACGCCCTGGCCCATGGGTACTTTCACGCCGGCAAGCTTCGCCTCGCCGCCCTCGATCGTCATCACAAAGCGCAGGTCGCCGCTGCTCTCTTCCACCAGCAGCAGCGAGCCGGCCTCCACGTTGAAGTACGCATTCAGGCGCTGCACCACCAGCCGATACACCTCGCTGGTGTCGAGCGTCGAGGTGATTGTCGAGGCGATCTCGTTGAGCGTGCTCAGCTCCTGGTTGCGCCGCTGCGCTTCGTCGTAGATCCGGAAGGCCGAGATCGCCGCGGCGAGCTGGCTGGCGAGCGTTCGCACCAGCGCGATCTCGTCGACGGCGAACTGGCGCGGCTCGGTGGCGCCGAGCGCCAGCATGCCAATCGCGTGATCCTGGGCGATCAGCGGCATGAGCAGCGCGGCGCGCAGGCCGTACGAGCGCAGCAGCTCGAGCGCGCGCGGCGACTGGTCGGCGTGCTCGTCGTCGTGGACCTGGATCGGCTGGCGCCGGCTGACCGCGCCGTGCATCAACGCCAGGTCGGCGGGCTGCAGTGGCATTGCCGGGTCGGCCTGCGGCGGGTACTCGCGCACAACCTGGCCGGCGCTGCCGTCGTCGTTGAGCAGCGCCACACCGCCGCGCGGCAGGTCGAACAGCAGCGACAGCTCGCGCAGCGCCAGCAGCAAGAGCTCGTCGAGTGTCGCGGCGGTCTCGATCGCCTCGGTGATCCTTGTCAGCGCATCAATGCGTATCTCGGCGGTAGATGGTTCGTTCAAGGTGCTCTCTCCCAGTCGTGTATCGGGCCGGAGACGATGGGCGGGCGGCTATGCGCGGGCCTGCTCGGTCGGCGGGTGCGCGCGCAGCCGAAAGATCGGCTGGCACACTCCATCGCGCAGTGTCAGCGGCGGCTGAGCTTCGGCTGCCAGGCCGGGCGCGCTGCCAAGCGCGGCGGCGACCTGCTCGGAGATCAAGATCTCGCCGCGGGCCAGGCCGCTGAGGCGGCGCGCCAGCTCGATCGCGCCGCCGAACGCGTGCGTCGCCGGTTGGCCGATCGCCAGTGCGCCGATTGTGATCGGCCCGCTGGCAATGCCGATATCGAGCGCGCCGGTGGCGAGGCCAAAGCGCAGGTGCCAGGCTGTGCGCAGCCGCTGCGTGGCTTCGTGTAGCTCGCGCGCCGCACTGGCGGCGCCAAGCATGCGCTCGGCGCGCGAATGAAACACCGCCAGCAGCGTATCGCCGTCGAGCGTGGCGAGCGTGCCACCGTGGCGCTGGACGATCGCGGCGGCGGCCTGGAAGAATGGCGCGATCAGATCGTCAAACCCGGCAGGGGCGTGCCGGGCCGCCGCAGCGCACAGCCCGCGCAGCTGGGCCGCCAGTGCTACCGCATCATATTCGGCCGGCGGGGCGTGCAGGCGCGCGGGCGGGGCAAACC
>CALLYN010000094.1 GCA_937858455.1 uncultured Kouleothrix sp. | reverse complement strand
GGCCGCGCCAACCGCCGCCCCGGCGAGCGCGGGCGCCAGCGGCGGCACCACGCTGATACTCGGCGCCTACACCACCCCGCGCGAGGCGTACGCCAAGCTCATCCCGGTGTTCAAGCAGCAGTGGAAGCAGCAGACCGGCCAGGATCTGACGTTCCAGGAATCGTACCAGGGCTCGGGCGCGCAGTCGCGTGCGATTGTCGAGGGCTTCGAGGCCGACATCGCCGCGCTCTCGCTCGAGGCCGACATCGACCGGATCGCCAAGGCCGGCCTGATCACCCACGACTGGAAGAGCGGCCCGTACAAGGGCATGGTCAGCGACTCGGTGGTGGCCTTCGCGGTGCGCCAGGGCAACCCCAAGGGCATCCACGACTGGGCCGACCTGGCCAAGCCCGGCCTGCAGATCCTCACGCCCAACCCCAAAACCAGCGGCGGCGCGCAGTGGAATATTCTGGCGCTGTACGGCGCCGCCAAGCGCGGCGCGGTGGCCGGCGTGCCGAAAGACGACGACGCCGCCGCGACCGCGTTCCTCAAGGCGGTGCTGAAAAACGTGACCGTGATGGACAAGGGCGCGCGCGAAAGCATTACCAACTTCGAGCAGGGCGTCGGCGACGTGGCGATCACCTACGAGAACGAGGTGGCGGTTGGCCGCATGAATGGCCAGACCTACGAGCTGGTGATCCCGCAATCGACCATCCTGATCGAAAACCCGCTGGCGGTTGTCGATACCTACGCCGACAAGCACGGCACGCGCAAGGCCGCCGAGGCGTTCGTGCAGTTCCTGCTCAGCAAAGAGGCCCAGACGATCTTCGCCCAGTATGGGCTGCGCTCGGTCGACGCCGAGGTGGCCAAGGCCACAGCCGCGCAGTTCCCAAGCGTGCCCGACCTGTTTACAATCGAGTATTTCAACGGCTGGAAAGAGGCCACGCCCACGTACTTCGGCGACAGTGGCGTGTATACCAAGGCGATCGCCGAGGTGCAGCAGTAGCGCCAGCTGGAAAGAGATGCCATGACCGAACGTACCGTGCGCGGCCGGCCCGCACCCGCATCGCGCAGCGCCCTGGCCGCGCGCGCCACCGCGCTCACCTACCTGGCGGTGCTGCTGATCATCCCGCTGGCGATCATTGTGCAGGATGGCCTGCGCGGCGGCGTGGGCAGCCTGCTGGGCGTGCTGACGCAGCCGGTGGCGCGCAGCGCGCTGTGGCTCAGCCTGTGGACGGCCGCAGTGATGGCGGTGATCAACGCCGTGATGGGCACGCTCACCGCCTACGTGCTGGTGCGCTACCGCTTCCCCGGCCGCGCGCTGCTGAGCGCGCTGATCGACCTGCCGTTCGCCATCCCGACGCTGGTGGCCGGCGTCATGCTGGTGGTGCTGTACGGCCCGCAGCGCGCGCTGGGCGCCTGGCTCGGCCAGAACCTGGGCTTGCAGATCATCTTTGCGCCGCCCGGCATCATCCTCGCGCTGCTGTTCGTCACGTTCCCATTCGTGACGCGCGCGGTCGAGCCGGTGCTGGCGGCGCTTGAGCGCGACCAGGAGGAGGCCGCCGCGACAATCGGCGCCGGCACGCTGACGATCTTCCGCCGGGTGGTGCTGCCGGCGCTGGCCATGCCGATCGCCACCGGCGCGCTGCTGAGCTTCGCGCGCGCGATCGGCGAGTTCGGCGCGATCGTGGTGGTGGCCGGCAACATCCCGCTGCGCAGCCAGACGGCGGCGGTGTACGTGTTCGGCGAGATCGAATCCGAGAACCAGCGCGCCGCTACCGCAATGTCGGTGGTGATGCTGCTGATCGCCTTCGGCCTGGTGCTGCTGGTCGATTACCTGCAAAGGCAACCCCATGATGCATGATCGTGCCGGCGCTCGCGGAGACGCAGACGCAGCCGCAAAGACGGCGCCCGCGCCTCCCGCTCTTCCGCTCGCGCGGCCGCGTCGCGCCTGGCTGAAGTGGCTGCTGATCGGCATTGTGGTGGTGTATGTCGGCGTGCTGATCGTGGTGCCGCTTGGCGCGCTGCTGGCCGGCGCGCTGGCCGGCGGGCTGGGGCCGGCTGCGGCGGCGCTCGCCGAGCCGGCGGTGATCTCGGCGTTCGGGCGCACGCTGCTGATCAGCCTGATCGTCGTGCTGGTGCATGGCGCCTGCGGCACCGCCGTGGCCTGGGTGCTGGTGCGGCACCGCTTTCGCGGGCGGCGGGTGCTGAACGGCCTGATCGACCTGCCGTTCGCCGTCTCGCCGGTGGTGGCCGGCTACATGCTCATCCTGCTGTTCGGCCGCCGGGGCGCGCTGGCGCCGCTGGTGAGCGCGCTGGGCATCCCGGTGGCGTTCGCGCTGCCCGGCATGATCCTGGCGACGCTGTTCGTGACGCTGCCGTTCATGGTGCGCGAGCTTATGCCCGTGCTCGCGGCATTTGGCACCGAGCAAGAGCAGGCCGCCGCGACGATCGGCGCCAGCGGCTGGCAGACGTTCTGGCATGTCACGTTCCCGGCGCTGCGCTGGGGCTTTATCTATGGCATCACGCTCACGTTCGCGCGCGCGCTGGGCGAGTTTGGCGCGGTGCTGGTGATCGGCGGCGGCGTGCAGGGCCGCACCGAGACCGCCACGCTCTACATCTTTCGCGCGCTCGACGACCGCCAGTATATCGGGGCCTACAGCGCCGCCCTGCTGCTCGGCGCGATCTCGCTGGCGCTGGTGCTCGGCTCGGATCTGCTGCGCGGCAAAGAGCGCTAACAGAGCGATCATCCACAGCGGTACTTTTTCTTCTGGACGTGTCCATTTCCGCGCGCAGCGCGGAAATGGACACAGAAGACAATCAAGTCAAGTACCGTGCTGCCGCAGGCGAAAAGCACGGCTGGAATGACGCGGCTGGATTATGCTATAGTGCCCATTGCTCACTGCTCACTGCTCCGCTGCGTGTACGCTGCCTATGAACCGACTGCGCCTCAGCACTGTGCTGGTAATCATCAACGTCGGCGTGCTGCTGCTGGCGGTAGCCGGCGTGGCGCTGGCGGCCGGGCGGCTGCTTGAGCAGCTCGCCGACACGCAGGCGCTCGCTCGGGTTGCGCAGGCCGGCACGACCGCGCGCCAGGA
>CALLYN010000093.1 GCA_937858455.1 uncultured Kouleothrix sp. | reverse complement strand
GCCGCCCCCAAACCCCCACCAAAGTGTACGTCATCAAGCGAATTTGGTATTACTTACCGTAGCGCCACTGGAAGTAGTGCTGGCCGACATTGCCCATCTCGACGCGGAAGGCCGGATCGTTGGCCGGGTTGTACGTCAGCACGCGCCGCTCGAATACCTGGAACAGGATCGGCCGCTCGACGCCGCCGACCTTGGCTTTCACCCAGTACGCGCCCGTCACCGGCAGCCCAAACACGAACAGCGGGTCGTAGACTTTGCCGTTCTTGAAGTTGCCGCCCTCCGACACCAGCCCTTCCTGGCTCATGTAGTCGATGAACACCTTGGCCACGCCGTGGTTGTTCTCGCCGCGCACCAGCAGCGTCGCCGGGTCGTTGGCGTAGTCGTTGAAGCCGGTGATCGCGCCGCCCGGGTTCAGGAAGCCCGTGGCCGGCTTGCCCAGGTCGCCGGGGTTGACGGCGCCGGGGCTCTGGTAGAGCGGCAGCAGGTCGGCGTAGGTCGGGAACTGGTCGGGGTCGCCGATTGCGGTGATCTTCGCCGGGCCGCGGAACTCAAACAGGTTCAGGCCGTTCTGCTGGCGGCCGGTCATCAGCTCGATCGGCAGCAGGCCGTTGGTCACATACCAGCTCGCGTTCTGGTCGGCGGTCGGGTCGTTGATCTCCATGCGGCTTTTGTCGAAGTACTGCACCGTGCGCTTGCCCTCGACGCCCTCGGCGAACTGCTCGCGCAGCACCTCGCTGATCGGCGCTGGCCCCCACGTCCACGAGCGGCCGGTCAGGTGCAGCGCGATCGCTAGATCCTGGCGATCCCACACCCGGCTGAACGCTGGGTTGCCGATAATCGGCGCGGCAAATGCCGGCTGTACGGCAATCAGCAGGGCCGTCGCCAGCGCTGCGATTGAACCAAGTATACGTTTCATCTCTCTGCTCCTTTGATTGCTCGGGTTGTCGTCGTTCGTTAGGTTGAGTATAGCCCCGTACGTATGGCTACACCATGAAAGGCGAATGGGGCCTGCCTCAGGTTACGCTCAAATTCCTGAGATCGCCCTGATGCCTTGTCATGGCAGTATGCCTGGGCTATAATGCCAGTGTTGCGTACGATATGCGACCATAGACCGACCACATTGTTGTTTTCGTTGCGAAGGGTGTGGTATGGCGCAGCACGATCGCCTACAGTTTGATCCGCTTGATGCTGCGCTCGGGCCGCGCCTGCGCCTCTACCTGCCCGCCGATCTCGCCGACACCCTGCTCTGCGCCGGTGCTCCCCCGCCCCGGCCCAGCGTGATCCAGGCGTTTGTGCACCTGGCCTGCGCGCGCTCGGCCATCCACTCGTACCTGCCGCGCATGCTCAGCGATCGGCTGCTGCGCGAGCGCCTGCGGAGCCCCTGGCTGCACTGGCTCGACGGCACGCTGCTATTCGCCGATCTGTCGGGCTCCACCGCGCTGGCCGAACGCCTCAGCACGCTCGGCCGCGAGGGCACCGAGATCGTCACCGCCTGCCTGAACCAGGTCTTCGCCCTGCTGATCCAGGTGATCCACGATTACGGCGGCGACCTGGTGGCGTTTGGCGGCGACGCGCTGCTGGCGTTTTTCGGCGACGACCGGCACGCCCGCGCCGCGGCCCGCGCCGCGCTGGCGCTTCAGGCGGCCATGCGCGGCTACGTGCAAGAGGTGCCCGGCGCGGGCAGCTTCCCCATGCACCTGCACGTCGGCGTCGAGAGCGGGCGCGTAGCGTTTGCGAGCGCCGGCGGCGACGATCACCTGCACTACAGCGCGCTGGGCGCTGCCGTGAACCGCGTGGCCGCCGCCGAGGCGCTGGCCCAGCCGAATGAGGTGGTGGTTGGCCCCGGCGCCTGGCCCGAGCTGGCCGCGCGGGCCAGCGCCGACGAAGTGGCGCCGGGGTTC
>CALLYN010000092.1 GCA_937858455.1 uncultured Kouleothrix sp. | reverse complement strand
CGTTTCAGCAGCGCAACCTCGCGCGCCAGCAGCGCCAGGCCGCGCTCGCGCGCCAGCTCGCGGCCCAGTCGCTGATCAACGCCGGCGATAGCAGCCGCGCCGTGCTGCTGGCCCTCGAGGCTGCCCGCCTCGATCCCGAGGCCGTCGAGGTGCGCGGCAGCCTGCTGGCCGGCCTTGAGGCTAGCCCGCGCCTGGTGTCGTTCTTGCCCGGCCATTCCAATATTGTCTACAGCGTGGCGTTCAGCCCCGACGGCAAGATCCTCGCCTCGGCCAGCCAGGATGGCACGATCATCCTGCGCGACGTCGCGACCCGCCAGCCGATCGGCCAGCCGCTGACCGGCCACACCAGCTGGGTCACTAGCGTGGCGTTTAGCCCCGACGGCAAAACCCTCGCCTCGGCCAGCGACGACAATACCATCCGCCTCTGGGACGCCGCCACCCACCAGCCGATCGGCCAGCCGCTGCAGGGCCACGGCAGCGCAGTCTGGAGCGTGGCGTTCAGCCCCGACGGCAAAACCCTCGCTTCGGGCAGCAACGACAATACCATTCGCCTCTGGGACGCCGCCACTCACCAGCCGATCGGCCAGCCGCTGACTGGCCACACCAACTGGGTGCGCAGCGTGGCCTTCAGCCCCGACGGCAAGACGCTGGCCTCGGGCAGCTGGGACAGCACCATCCGGCTGTGGAATGTGGCTACTCAGCAGCCGATCGGCGAGCCGCTGACCGGCCACGCCGACTGGGTGCGCGGCGTCGCCTTCAGCCCCGACGGCAAAACCCTCGCGTCGGCCAGCGCCGACAAAACCGTCATTCTCTGGGACGTAGCCACGCGCCAGCCGATCGGCCAGCCGCTCGCCGGCCACACCTCGGTAGTCTACAGCCTGGCGTTCAGCCCCGATGGCAAAACCCTCGCGTCGGCCAGCGCCGACAAAACCGTCATTCTCTGGGACGTAGCCACGCGCCAGCCGATCGATAGCCAGCCGCTCAGCGGGCACGCCGGCAACATCCAGAGCGTGGCGTTCAGCCCCGACGGCACGCTGCTCGCATCCGCCAGCGACGACACCACCGTCGGCCTCTGGAGCATCGCCGCGCGCCAGCAGCTCGGCCAGGCGCTTGCGGGCCACACCGACAGCGTGATCGCGGTGGCGTTCAGCCCCGACGGCACGCTGCTCGCTTCCGGCAGCGACGACAGTACCGTGATGCTGTGGGACGCAGCTACGCGCCAGCCCGTCGGCCGGCCGCTGCGCGGCCACACCCAGGGCGTTTGGAGCGTGGCGTTCAGCCCCGACGGCAAGACACTGGCGTCGGGCGGTGCCGATAGGATCATCAACCTGTGGGACGTCGCCACGCGCCAGCCGATCGGCCAGCCGCTCAGCGGCCATACCGATCGCGTGCGCAGCGTCGTGTTCAGCCCCGACGGCAAAACCCTGGCGTCGGCCAGCGACGACAACACGATCATCCTCTGGGACGTGGCCACGCGCCGCTCGCGCGGCGCGCCGCTCGCCGGCCACACCGACTGGGCGCTGAGCCTGGCGTTCAGCCCCGACGGCAAGACGCTCGCCTCCGGCGGCGCCGACAACCGCATCATCCTGTGGGATGTCGCCAGTGGCAAGCGCATCGCAACCCTCAGCGGCCACAGCTGGCGCGTGTGGGCAGTGGCGTTCAGCCCCGACGGCAAGACGCTCGCCTCGGGCAGCCAGGACAGCGCCATGATCCTGTGGGATGTCGCGACGCGCCAGCGCATCGGCGGGCCGTTTATTCAGAACAATACCGTGAACGGCGTGGCCTTCAGCCCCGACGGCCGGCTGCTGGCCATCTCCGACCAGGACGGCAGCGTGGCGCTCTGGGACGCGCAGGCGCGCCAGCAGCTCGGGCGCAGGCTGCTAGGGCACAGCAGCTGGGCGCGCACGGTGGCGTTCAGCCCCGACAGCCAGACGCTGGCCTCGGGTAGCGGCGACTCGACGATCATCCTCTGGGATGTGCGCTTCGCGAGCTGGCAGGCCCAGGCGTGCCAGCTGGCCAACCGCAACCTGTCGTGGGAAGAGTGGCGCCAGTACCTCGGCGACGAGCCGTACCACAAAACCTGCGCGGCCGCGCCAGTTCACCCGAGCGTGCTCGAGGCGGCGCGCAACCAGGCGCGCGCAGGCGATCAGGCCGGCGCAGTCGCGCTGTTCAAGCAGGCGCTGGCGCTCGACCCAGGCTTGCAGCTCGACCCCGAGCGCGAGGCCGGCAGCCTGGCCGCGCGGCACCAGCTGGCGAACGGCGGGCGCCTGGCGCAGCAGGGCAAGGTACAAGATGCGATAGCCGCCTTTGTTGAAGCCCAGCGCCTCGACCCGACGCTGGACATCTCGGCCGATGATTTGAACACGCTGTGCTGGTACGGCAGCCTGTGGGGCGGCGCGCGCCAGGTGCTCAGCGCCTGCGACCGCGCGGTGGAGCTCGATCCGCAGAACGGCGATATTCACGACAGCCGCGGCCTGGCGCGCGCGCTCAGCGGCGATACGGCCGGCGCGATCGAGGACTTCAAGCAGTTCGTGGCGTGGTCGCAGGGCAAGCGCGATTACGACGCCAGCCGCACCGAGCGCCAGCGCTGGCTCGGCGCGCTGGAGGCGGGCCAGAACCCCTTCGACGACGCTACGATCGCGGCGCTGCGCTAGCTGCAGGCGGCTTCGCAGAGAGAGAGCATCCAATTGACTGAGATCGGCCACGAGCTGCAAGCCCTGGCCGGCTACCTCGACTGCAACCCGGTGGTCGCTGCTCGGCGCTGGCGGGGCTGGCACATCAGCCCGGTTGCGGGCGGCGCGAATAATCTGCTCTACCGCGCCACGCACGCCCACGGCGACTACGCACTCAAATTCACGCTGCGCGACGACCGCGACCGCGCCGGGCGCGAGTACGCCGCGCTTGTGGCGCTGGCTCACGCTGGGGTCGCGTGCGCGCCGCGCGCCGTCTGGCACGAGCAGCAGCGCTACCGCCAGCCGCTGGTCGTGCAGATGTGGCTCGACGGGCCGGTGCTCGCTGGCCCGCCGGCAAGCCAGGCCGACTGGCAGCACCTTCTTGATCTATACTGCGCCTTCCACCGCATTACTCCGCTGGCCATATCGGCGCCGCTGGCCGAGGCGGTGCTCAATCTCTCTTCCGGCGCGGATGGCCGGCAGCTGATTTTCACGCACCTTGCGCGCATCCCCACGGCCGAGCGCCCGCCCTCGCTCGCGCCGATCGTCGGCTGGCTGGAGCAATGGACGCCGCCAGTGTGGGATGCGCCGCCGCGCGCGCTGTGCCGCGTCGACGGTAACTGGCGCAACTTCATCCGGAGCGCCCGGGGCTGGGCCGCCGTCGATTGGGAGAACAGCGGCTGGGGCGATCCGGCCTTCGATTGGGCCGACCTGATCACCCATCCCGCCTACGCCGCCGTGCCGCCAGCCGCCTGGGAGCAACTCATCGCTGCCTATGCTGTGCGCATGAACGACCCTCAGGCGATCGAGCGGATCACGACATATACCACAATCATGTGGATCTGGTGGGCTACCCGCTGGGCGCGCTTTCTCTACGAGGTGCCGCGCGGCCTCGATCCGCGTTTAGTCGAGCGACCGGCCGGCTGGCTTGGCGAGGTTCAACAGCAGTACGCGCGCTACCTTGCCCGCGCCGAAGCGAGTATTCGCCACCTCTAAGTGGCGAATATGCTATACTGGCAGTGCCGGCCCGCTCGCATTGTCGTTTCGAACAAGCATAGGAGCTGACCTTATGCGCCGAAAAGCCACTCTTGCCGCGTGTTGTGCCACCAGCCTGGCCGTGCTGCTCGCGACGCTTCAGCCCGCCACTACCCGCGCTCAGGCGCCCAGCCTCGAGGGATGCCAGATCCTCCCCGCTGACAATATCTGGAATACGCCGATCGACCAGCTGCCGGTCGATGCCCACTCGGCCGAGTATGTGGCCAACATCGGCGCCAGCACCGGCATGCACCCCGATTTTGGCTCGGCCAAGTATGGCGATTATGGCATCCCGTTCAATATCGTGCCGCAGAACCAGCCGCTCGTGCCGATCAGCTTCACCTATGCCGACGAGAGCGACCCTGGCCCGTACCCGATTCCGTCGTCGCCCAATATCGAGGCCGGCGGCGACCGGCATATCCTCACGCTGGTGCAGGGCTCGTGCAAGCTCTACGAGACATGGGCCAGCGAGCCCGCCGGCAACGGCTGGCACGCCGGGTCGGGCGCGGTGTTCGACCTTGGCTCGAACGCGCTGCGCACCGACGGCAAGACATCGGCCGACGCGGCCGGGTTGCCCATCCTGCCCGGCCTGACGCGCTACGACGAAGTACGCGCCGGCGCGATCAATCACGCCCTGCGCTTCACGGTGCCCTGCACCGCCAACTACTATATCTGGCCGGCGCGCCACAAGGCCGTGCCCGATAGCTGCCCCGCTACCCCGCCGGCCGGCACGCGCGTGCCGCCCAACGGTCTGCGCTTCCGCCTCAAGGCCAGCGTCAACATCGCCGGCTTCTCCGACCAAACCCGCGTGATACTCACCGCGCTGAAGAAATATGGCATGATCGTGGCCGACAACGGCACGGGCTGGTATCTCAGCGGCGCGCCCGACCCCGGCTGGGACGACGATACCCTCGTGGCCGAGCTGCGCCAGATCCACGGCAGCGACTTCGAGGCGATCGACGAGTCGTCGCTGCAGATCAGCCAGGACTCGGGCCAGGCGCGCCCGCCCGGCGGCGAGCGCATGGCTGTGTCGGCTGGCGGCGCGCGCCAGGGCCAGGCGGTCGGCTACTCGATCCAGATCGGCGGCGACGGCGCGGCGGTCGGCCTGGCGAACCAGCTCCCCACCGGCCTGACGCTCGTCGCCGGCCCAAGCATCACGCCGAACACGCTGCCGGCCGCCAGCTACGACGGCGCCAGCCGCACGATCAGCTGGTCGGGCGCGCCGGCGATCGGCGTGGCGGTGGCGATCGACTACACCGTGACGCTCGACAGCGCCGCCACCGGCGTGATCGTCAACAGCGCCACCGTGACGCGCACCACCGGCGCGCGCCAGGTTGCGGCCACGCTGATCGCCAACCCGGCTCAGCGCTTCCTGCCGATGCTGCGGCGCTGACCGCGACAGGGGCCGCGCCACGTGCCGGCTTAGCCGGCCGGGCGCGGCATCCACAGCATCACCGCCGCGCCCACCAGGCAGATGCCCGCGCCAAGCCAATCCCAGCGGTCCGGCGCCGTCCCGTCTACCGCCCAGCCCCACAGCGTCGCGCCCAGAATAAACACCGCGCCGTACGCCGCGAACGCCCGGCCAAAGCTAAACACCTGCGCGGTCTGCACCAGGCTGTAGAGCAGCAGCGCCACAACGCCCGCCAGCACGAACGGCGCCGGCCGGCCGGCGTGCCGCCACTGCCACACCAGGTAGGCGCCGCCTAGCTCGCACACCGCCGCGATCGCAAACAGCCCAACCGCCTTGACCCCTGCTAGCATACCATCGCCTCTTTTCCGAAAGGTACTGCCGCGTATGCCGTGCCCCCGCGTGGGGCGCTTGGGGGCGCCAGCCCCCCTCTGCTGCAGGCTGAGCACGCCAACAGCGTAAGCCCTAAGTTGACAGGACTTACGCGGTCGCCTGCGATATCGGCTCCTTCTGCCTGCGGCAGCATTGTACTGCACTTTCTTTTGTGCTCAGATTTTGGCGCTTTGCGCCAAAATCTGAGCACCATCCATGGAAAAGTACCGCTCTGCCGAAGGCAAAAACGCGCACCGCGTAAGTCCTGTAAATTGACACGAGTTACGCGGTGGGGGTTTGGGGGCGGCAAAGCCGCCCTCCAACCCTCCCACGCGGGAGGACACCGCGTAAGTCCTGTAAATTGAAAGAATGCCGGCTCAAGCGCCGCGCCGGTGGCGCATGCCTCGTGGCGCCGAAAAGCGTGCCGCCGCGCGCAGGTGTGGTAGTATAGAGCGACATTGATGGGAGTACAACCGATGCCACGCTTTGATATCATCGCTTTCGACGCCGACGACACGCTCTGGCACTGCGAGCGCCTGTACGTCGAGGCCCAGGCCCAGCTGCGGCAGCAGCTGGCGCACTACCACAGCCCCGACTGGATCGACGAGCGCCTTTTCCAAACCGAGATGCGCAATCTGCAGCATTTCGGCTATGGCGTCAAGGCCTTCGCGCTCTCGATGATCGAGACGGCCGTCGAGCTGACCGAGGGCCGCGTCACCGGCCGCGAGATCCAGGCAATCATCGACTCGGCCAGGGCCATGCTGTCGGCCGACGTGGAGCTGCTCGAGCATGTGGCCGACACGCTGGCGCACCTGGCCGGCGCCTACACGCTCATGCTGATCACCAAGGGCGACCTGCGCGACCAGGAGCAGAAGATCGCGCGCTCGGGGCTGGCCGGGCACTTCCGCGCGGTCGAGATCGTGAGCGATAAGCGCCAGGAGATCTATGCTGCGCTGCTGCAGCGCCACCGCGTCGCGCCCGAGCGCTTTCTGATGGTCGGCAACTCGCTGCGCTCCGACATCCTGCCGGTGCTGGCGCTGGGCGCCAGCGCGGTGTATGTGCCGCACGAGTATACCTGGGCGCACGAAGCCGCCGACCTGCCGCTGGCAAGCCAGCCGGGGTTCTACGAGATCGCGCACCTTGGCATTCTGCCCGGCCTGATCGCGAGCCTGGAGGCCGGCTAGCACATCCGGCTGATCACTTGCTGTATGTTCGGGGTCGGGGCGGCGAAGCCGCCCCCAAAATTTCTTTTTCTTGTGCGGCGCCCGGCTTTGCCGGGCGCC
>CALLYN010000091.1 GCA_937858455.1 uncultured Kouleothrix sp. | reverse complement strand
CGCGCCGCAGTTCGCGCTGTGGTCGTTCAAGGACCTCGGCTACCTGACATACTACGCCACCTACTTGCTCGCGTCGGGCGCGCTGAAGGGCGAGGCCGGCGAGCAGTTCGAGGCGGGCCGCATGGGCACGTTCAAGATCGAGAAGGACCCGACGCGCGACAAGGGCCTGCGCGTGCTGATGGGGCCGTTCTCGGTGTACAACAAAGACAACATCGACAAAGAAACCGGCGGCGCGGCGCCGGCCAAGGCGGCGGTTGAGGCCACCAAGGGCAAGGCCGTCAAGATGATCCTGCTGCCGAAGTTCCTGGGGATCGCGGTGTTCGACCAGGCGAACGAGGGCGCGCAGGAGGCCGCCAAGGAGCTGCAGAACCCCGAGGCGCTCAACTTCACCGGCCCCACCGCCGATAACAGCGTCGCCGGCCAGATCGAGATCGTGACCAACGCCAAGACCCAGGGCGTCAACGCGGTGATGATCTCCAACAACGCCGGCGACCAGATCGCCCCTGCCGCCAAGGCCGCCGCCGACGCCGGCATCAAGGTCGTCTCCTGGGACTCGCCCATCCCCTCGGCCGACGGCGAGAGCGTGTTCATCGCCCAGGTCGACTTCAAAGAGACCGGCAAGGTCATGGCCGATATGGCGCTCTCCATCCTCGGCGCGGACGGCGGCAAGTTCGCGGTGCTGTCGGCCTCGCCCGACGCCGCCAACCAGAACGCCTGGATCGCGGCGATGAAGGACGCGCTCAAGGACGCGAAGTACAGCAAGCTGCAGCTGCTCGACGTGGTGTACGGCAACGACCAGAGCGAGACGAGCTACAAGCAGGCGCTGGCGCTGGTCGACAAGTACCCGGACATGAAGCTGATCATGGCGCCGACGACGGTGGGGATCGCGGCGGCGGCCAAGGCGATGCAGGACGAGAACCTGTGCGACAAGGTGAAGGTGTCGGGGCTGGGCTTGCCGGCCGAGATGGCCAGCTACACCAAGAACGGCTGCGCGCCGCAGTTCGCGCTGTGGTCGTTCAAGGACCTCGGCTACCTGACATACTACACCACGTACATGCTGGCCACCGGCGCGCTGAAGGGCGAGGCCGGCGAAACATTCAAGGCCGGGCGGATGGGCAGCTACACCATCGAGAAGGACCCGACGCGCGACAAGGGCCTGCGCGTGCTGATGGGGCCGTTCACCGTCTATAACAAGGATAACGTCGACAAGTAAGTTTCGAAAGTAACCACCAAGACACCAGGATTCTTTAAATATTCAGAATCTTGGTGTCTTGGTGGTAAAAAGATAAGGCTATCGAGATATTTTGCCTTCGACCACCATCTTGTGCATATGCCCGATCGGCTGCCACGCGCCGGCCGACATGTTCGACAGCAGCACCACGTTCAGATCCAGCGCCGGGAAGTGCCGGATCAGGCCGCTGACGCCGGCGTTGAAGCCTTCTTTTTCGAAGCAGACGACCTCATCCTGGTGGGTGACATGAAACCACGGGCCGTAGCCAAACATCTGGCTCCAGCCGTCGTACGACTTACGTAGCACCTGCGGCTTTTGGAACGCGGCGGTCAGCTCAGGCGAGAGTAGCCGGCCGGCCAGCAGCGCGCGCAGAAAGCGGTCGAGGTCGGCGGCGGTGACGTGCGCGCCACCGTCGGGCGAACCGATCGGCGGGTAGGAGTAGATGTTCTTTTTCCAGCCGCTGATCACGCCATCCGCGTCGCGGATCGGGTCGCTGCCCTCGGCCAGGTTGGGGTGAACCCGATCCATACGCAGGAAATCCGAGCTGGCCATGCCGGCCGGGGCGAACACATGCGCGCGCACGTAGTCGCGGTAGCTCATGCCGCTGATCGTCTCGATCAGCAGGCCAAGCAGCACGTAGCCGCAGTTGCAGTAGCGGCAGCCCTGGCCGGGTGCGAAGTTGGCCGGCTTGTACGCGAACTGCGGCAGAAAGTCGCGCGTCTCGGTCACCGAGTAATTTGGCCTGGTCTTCCATACATCCTCGTAGCTTTCGCCGGCCTCCTCGTCGGCGTCGTCGCCAATCCCCGAGGTGTGGGTCAGCAGCTGCTCCACCGTCACCGCCGGCGAGATCGCGGTGCCGACCAGGCCCAGCCGCTCGGCCACCAGTGTGTCGAACGTCAGCCGCCCCTGCTCGATCAGCTGCAACGTCGCGACGGCCGTGAACAGCTTGGTGATCGAAGCCGTATCGAAGCGCGTGCCAAGCGTGTTGGGCACGTGCCAGCCGCGCTGGGCGTAGCCAAACGCGCGCGCGTACAGCGTATGTGCGCCTTGGGTGATCAGCGCCACGCCGGAAAACAGATCCTGCGCGGTGCGCTGCTCGAAGTAGCGATCGAGCTCGGCGGTGAAGGGCATAAGTAGCTCCTTGGAGTGCATAAAACGTAAAAGGCATTAACGCATGACGCGCCGACGCGGCGGGCCTACGGGGCCGTATCCAGAGCTACCGTCACCGTCGCCGCGCGCCCCTGCCAGCGGTGCAGCAGCAGCATGCCCACGGCGGTAGCCAGCCCGGCGGCGCCGAATATGAACCATGGCAGCGCGGGCAGCGCGTACTGGCGGCCCAGGCCGTACAGTAGGCCACCGCTGTAGTTGCCGAGGCTGCCGCCCAGCGCCAGCGCCAGCGCGTTCACGCCAAAGTACGAGCCAAGCGCCACCGGGTTGGCGAACTCGGCCGCTACGGTCTGCTGGCTTGGCCCGGCCAGCAGCGCCCCGGCCGAGAACAGCGCCACGCACAGCAGCAGCGCGGCGGTGCTGCCGGCGAATGCCACGCCGCCCAGCCCCAGCGCCATGATCGCCACGCCCAGCAGCAAGATCGGCAGCGGCCGTAGCCGGCGCTCGGCCAGGCGCAGCAGCGGGTACTGCAGCAGCACGCTCATGCCGGCGTTGAGCGTATACACCCAGCTCACCGCGTCGGAGGTGCCGGCGACCGCGCGCGCCTCGAGCGGCAGCGAGATCGACAGCTGCACCCACATAAACCAGTAGCCCATCAGCAGCACATTGAAGATCATGAATGGCCGGTCGCGCAGCGCCAGCCCGACGCCGTAGGTGAGGTTGCGGCGCTCGGTGGCCACCTGCACCGGCGGCAGCATCAGCAGCGTGACGAGAAAGGTGACGATGTAGCAGCTAGCCGCCGCCAGCGCCACCACCGCGAAATCGAAGCGCAGCAGCAGCGCGCCCAGCAGCGGGCCAAGCGTCATGCCCAGGCCGCTGACGATGCCCTGCAGCGAGAAGTAGCGCCCGCGGTTCTCGGGGGTGGTGAGCGCGGCAATCGCGGCGGCGCGCGGCGACTCGAACAGCGCGCCGCCGACGGCGGCCAGCACCGCGCTGCCCAGCAGCAGCGGGAACGAACTGGCCCAGGCCATGCCGGCGAACCCGGCGCAGCGGATCAGCATGCCGACGCAGATCAAGCCCTTCGCGCCGATCCGGTCGGCGAGCATGCCGCCGGGCAGCGTCAGCCCCTGCTGGATCAGCTGGCGCAGCGCAAGCACCAGGCCGATCGACGCCGCCGACCAGCCCAGGTCGTCGACGAAGTGCACCGAGATCAGCGGCACGACCATGAAGAAGCCGCCCCACATGAAGAAGATGTCGATCAGGATGGCGATCAGGCCGCGGCGCCGCGCCGCTTCGCCCAGGGCGCTCGATTGTTGCATGGCATGGTTCCGGTTACAGGTTGGCAAGTTGCGAGGTGTAAACCTTCAAACTTTCAAGCCGGCCTCACCCGCGCATTTCCATCAGGTTGCCCGACTCGTAGCGGCGCAGGCCGAGGTAGAACAGCGCCACGCCGGCCGCCGTGATGCCCAGCGCGCCGAGTAGCGTCAGCAGCGCGTAGCCGGGCGAAAGCTCGCGCAGCGCCTGCACCGGCAGGTAGCTCACAAAGCCGGCCGGCACCAGCGTATAGAGCAGCAGCTTGATCGCGCCCTCGAACAGCACCGCCGGGTAGGTGCTAAACGTAATCATGGCAAAGCGCCACTGGTCGGCCAGGCCGGCGGCATTGCCCACGAAAAAGCTCAGGCTGCCGGTGAGCACGCCAAACCCCACGAACAGCAGCGTCACCGCGAGCGTGAGCGCCACGAACATGGCGAAGTGCGCCAGGTCGGGCCGTACAAACGCCAGGTACACGCCATAGCCGAACAGCGCGTCGCCCCACGAGCTGGCGTTCATGCGGCCGAGCAGCAGGTGCGGCAGCAGCGCGCGCGGGTAGAGCATCCACACGTCGAGCTGGCCCTGCGCGATCAGCGTGGCGAGCGCCAGCACATTGCCG
This sequence comes from uncultured Kouleothrix sp., assembly GCA_937858455.1. GTDB lineage: Bacteria > Chloroflexota > Chloroflexia > Chloroflexales > Roseiflexaceae > Kouleothrix. The sequence goes on along the minus strand of CALLYN010000091.1, from coordinate 3,291 downwards.
TAGATCGCGTGGGCCAGCCCGAAACCGGCCGCGGCCATGGCCCACACGGTGATCACGTCGGCGACGTTCCAGCCGCGCAGCACCGGGAAGCGCGTGAAGAACAGCACCCAGAACACCACCCACACGCTGTCGTTCAGGATCATCGCGGCCACCTGCGACACAAACGCGCCACGGTACTCGAGCTGCGCGCCCAGGTTCAGGCGGGTGTAGGCCGCCGCCAGGCCGAGGTAGTTTGCGAAACGTTTGATCATATATTTCTTTGGATGCACGCAGCTGGCGTGCTCAGCCTTCGGCAGAGCGGTACTTTCTGTGTATCTGTGTGCGGTTGTTCCGCGCGTCGCGCGGAACAACCGCACACAAGGATTATGAGTACCATGCTGCCGCAGGCAAAAGCGCTGCATCAAGATGCAAAGCAACCGCGTGCGTTTATCTCTTTCTTGGTGCAAGTTGGCGCTTGTAGAGTGCCAGCCTGCAACCAAAGTGTATCAGCCACCGTTTGAGTGGATGCGCCGCAGCCCGGCGCGGTACACCAGCGCCACCGCCAGCGCCAGCAGAACGATCGCCAGGCCCTGGCGCAGCAGCAGATCGGCCAGAAACGCCGCGTCGGGGTGTACAAACATGCGCGCCGGGCCGTAGATAATGCTCGAAAATGGCAGCGCGCGCAGGGCCGGCTGGGCCGCCGGCGGGAACAGCTCGAGCGGAATGAGCATACCGCCGAGGATCATGGTGATGCGCGAGTAGATCAGCATCAGGCCGCTGGTATCTTCCAGCCAGAATGCCGCCAGCCCGATCAGGAACTGGCCCATGAACTCAAGCGTGAAGGCCAGCGGCAGCGCCAGCGCGAACAGCAGCAGCCCGCCCGGCGAAAACGCGATCGGGCCGACCATCAGCAGCGCCAGCGCCGCGCCGACGCCGGTGTTCAGGCCAAAGCGCACCACCCGCTCGCCCAGCGTCGTCCACAGCCGCGCCAGCGGGTAGTCGAGCGGGCGGATGAGCTGCACCGCCAGCGCGCCGGTGCGCACGTCCTGGTCGACCTCGGCCGCGACGCGCGGGGCCGAAAGCGTCAGCGCCTCGGTCATGGCCAGGTACCACAGCATCTGCGGCAGCGACAGCCCGCCCAGCCGCTCGGCGCCGGTTTCGCCGTACGTCACCTGCCACAGCCGCAGGAAGATATACAGGATCACCGCGAGGAACAGCGCGCGCGTGGCCACCTCGCTCAGGTAGGCCAGGTTCGAGCGCGCGGCGGTCAGGGCGATCCAGCTATACTTTCGGGTTGCTTGGATCATGCCATTCACACGCAGCTAGCCCGCGCCCGCCGGCGCCTGCGCATAGATATGCGCGATCACCTCTTCGAGCGGCGGGTCCTCAATCGCGATATCGGCCACCGAGCCGGCGCGCAGCACCGCAGCCATCACCTGCTCGATCGGGGCGACGCGCGTATCGACCTCGAGCTTCAGCGCGTACTCGGCGGCCTTGAGCGTTGTGACGCCCGGCAGCACGAGCGGCTGCACCGGCGCGTGGAACTTGACGCTCAGGATCTTCGAGCCAAGGTACTGGCGGCGCAGCGCCGAAACCTTGTCGTCGAGCACGACGCGGCCGTGGTTGATCACAATCACGCGGCGCGCCACTCGCTCGATATCGCCGGCATCGTGGCTGGTGAGAAACACCGTCAGGCCCTCGTCGCGGTTCCACTCGAGGATCAGGTCGCGCAGCTCCTGCCGCGCGATCACGTCCAGCCCGATCGTCGGCTCGTCGAGGAACAGCACGCGTGGGGCGTGCAGCAGGCTGGCCGCCACCTCGGCGCGCATGCGCTGGCCGAGCGAAAGCTTGCGCACGGCGGTTTCGAGGAACGGCGCCAGCCCAAAGCGCTCGATCAGCATGTCGCGGCGGCGGGTGTAGCTGGCCCGGTCGAGGCTGTAGATCCGCGCCAGCAGCTCGAATGTGTCGCGCGGCGGCAGGTGGTACCACAGCTGCGAGCGCTGGCCGAACACCGCGCCGATATGCCGCACTAGCGCGCGGCGCTCTTTCCACGGGGTGTAGCCGAGCACGCGCGCCTCGCCGGCCGAGGGGTGCAGGATGCCGGTGAGCATCTTGATGGTGGTAGATTTGCCGGCGCCGTTCGGCCCGATAAACGCCACCGCCTGGCCGGCCGGCACGTCGAGGCTGATGCCGTCGACGGCCACCACATCGCGGCGCACGCGGCGGCGGCCCCATCCCGAGCTGAGCTGAAAGGTCTTGGATAGGCCCTGAAGTTCGACTGCGCTTGTCATGTCGCTACTCTACCACGTAAATCGCGCCGCGCCGCTACGACTTTCGGCCGAGCGCCGGGCCGCCACCGGGCGGCGGGGCAAAACGTCTGATCTACGCGGTGGCACGATTCTTGTTTTATCGCTTGTAGTACCCGCACCAGCACAGTGCCCGAAGGGAGGGCAGGCATGATCGCTCAGAGCACAGCAAACGAAGCGCGCAACCAGCTTGGCTGCCCGTATATGAATCAGACTGGCGCCGACGCCGTGCGCGAGTGGCCAGCTGTGCTGGCGAGCATCGATATCGAGTCGCTGCCGCCGCAGCTCCAGGCCGAGCTTCAGGCGCTGCGGCTGGCGGCGGGGGTGGAGTGTTCCGGCGCGCCGAGCGGGCCTTCGCACACCAGCGCCACCGGCCTGCCGGACACCTGCGTGAGCACCACCACCAGCGCGCGCGCACCTGCGCCGGAAAGCTGCCGTGCCAGCGCGTCGGTGTCGAGCGGCGAGCCGCGTTTTTTCACCGTCACCGGGCCGGCGTCGAGGGCGCGCAGGCGCGCGCGCAGGCGCTTCAGGCCAAACGGCTGCCACTCGAGCACGCGCCAGCAGCGCGCGAATGGCGTAGCGTCGTGGCGGCTGGCGGTGAGGTACGCGATCTGCCGATCGAGCTGGGCCGCGCCGAGGTTCTGGGCCAGCTCGGCCACCAGGTGAGCGCGGATCACCGCCGGGTCGGGCTCGTACAGGTAGGCCAGCGGCTCGGAGAGCGCGGCGGGCGCGAGCGCCGGCTGGGCGCATAGCGTTGCGGCCACGAGGCCGGATGAAGCCGGCGCCGCCTCGCCCGAGCGCAGCAGCGTCGCGCGGCGGGTTGCGCCGCCGAGCGGCCCAAACCACAGCACCGCCTCTTTCAGCTCGCCATCGACCGAGATGAACTCGGCCTCGAACTCGGCGCCCACCGCGCGCCCGAGCCACGCGAGATCCTCGTCGGCCACGCCAGGCGCCAGCTTCACGCCAATCGCCGGGGCGGCGGCGCGCCAGCGCGCCAGCAGCGCCA
>CALLYN010000090.1 GCA_937858455.1 uncultured Kouleothrix sp. | reverse complement strand
GGCGGCCACGAATGTGGCCGCCACCCGCCAGAAGGGAAGTGCGAGGGACATAGGCCCTCGCGCACCCCCTTCCCAAACAGGCTCTAAATGCGCTGCGCGGTGCTCGGCTCAGGCGTGCGCGAGGGCGGAATGGCGGGCCTGCGCCAGCAGCAGCGCGATCGCGCACGATGCCATGCGGCTGAGCGGGTTGTCGGCGCTGCTGGTGAGCACGATCGGCACGCGCGCGCCCAGCACTACCCCGGCCGACTCGGCGTCGGCCAGGTATTCGAGCTGCTTCACCAGCATGGTGCCGGACTCGAGATCGGGCACGACCAGGATGTCGGCCTGGCCGGCCACCGGCGAGGTAATACCCTGCGCCTGGGCCGCTTCGGCCGAGACGGCGGTATCAAAGCCGAGCGGGCCGTCGACCAGGCCGCCGCTGATCTGGCCGCGCTCGACCATCTTGCACAGCGCGGCGGCGTCGAGTGTCGAGCGGATGCGCGGGTTGATCGTCTCGACCGCCGAGAGCAGCGCGACTTTTGGCTGCTCGATGCCCAGAACGCGCGCCAGGCGAATGGCATTCTGTACGATGTCGCGCTTGTCGTCGAGCGTGGGCGACACGTTCATCATCGAGTCGGTCAGAAACAGCGGCCGCGGGTATGTCGGCACGTCGAGCACGAACACGTGGCTCATGCGGTGGCCGGTGCCCAGGCCGTTGGCAGGGTCGACCAGCGCGCGCAGAAACTCCTCGGGGCGCAGGCTGCCGTTCATGAGCGCGTCGGCCTCGCCGGATCGCGCCAGCGCCGCAGCCTTCGCCAGGGCGGCGTTGCGATGCTCGACGGCGACCAGCTGGTAGGGGCCAATGTCGACCCCGGCCTCGTCGGCGACGGCGCGGATCTTGGCCTCGGGGCCGATCAGCAGGGGAACAATCAGGCCGGCGCGCGCGGCCTCGATCGCCTCGAGCAGCGCGCTGTGCTCGACTGGGTGCACCACGCCGGTGCGGATGGGCGGCAGCCCGGCGGCGGCGGCGATCAGCTGGCGGTAGCGCGCGCCGTGGTCGTGCAGGTGCACGTCGGGCAGGCTCACGCGCGGGCGCTTGACCTTCTCGCTCGGCGCGATCACCTCGGCGGTGCCGCCGATCACCGGATCGCCGGCCTGGTTGACGCACGCGCAGTCGAAGGTAATGCGGTGCTTCTCGGCGTCTTTGAGCGTGGCCTGCACCGACACCGTGATGGTGTCGCCGACGGCGACCGGCCGGCGGAAGCGCAGCGTCTGCCCGAGGTAGATCGTGCCGGGGCCGGGCAGCTGGGTGCCGAGCAGGGTCGAGATCAGCGCGCCGCCCCACATGCCATGCGCAATGATCTTGTGGAACATGTCGTTGCGAGCGTACTCTTCGTCGAGGTGGGCCGGGTTTACATCGCCCGACATCACCGCGAACAGTTTGATGTCAGCCTCAGTGAGCGTGCGGGTGAGGCTGGCGCTATCGCCGACTGCGATCTCGTCGAAAGTGCGGTTCTCGATGTATTCCATGTGGCTACTCCTGAGCGAGCCAGCGCAGCGCCTCCTTGGCATAGTAGCTAATGATCAAGTCGGCGCCAGCGCGCTTGATGGCGATCAGGCTCTCGAGCGCGGCACGACGCTCGTCGATCCAGCCGTTCTGCGCGGCCGCCTTGATCATAGCATATTCTCCGCTCACCTGATACGCCGCCAGCGGCAGGTCGTAGCGCGCACGCACGGCGCTGATGATGTCGAGGTACGCGCCGGCGGGCTTGACCATGAGCATGTCGGCGCCTTCGGCGGCGTCGAGCGCGACCTCGCGCAGCGCCTCGCGCGCGTTGGCCGGGTCCATCTGGTAGGCCCGCCGGTCGCCGAACTGGGGTGTGCTCTCGGCAGCCTCGCGAAACGGCCCGTAGAATGCCGAGGCGAACTTGGCGGCATAGGCCAGGATCGGCACGCCCTGGTGGCCGGCGGCGTCGAGCGCGGCGCGGATAGCGGCCACCTGGCCGTCCATCATGGCGCTGGGGGCCACGATATCGGCGCCGGCGTCGGCGTAGGCCACGGCCGCGCGCGCCAGCAGCTCGAGCGTCGGGTCGTTCTGCACGTCGCCGCTGCCTGGCTCGGGCGAGAGCACGCCGCAGTGGCCGTGGTCGGTGTACTCGCACATGCACACGTCGGCCACCACGGCCATGTCGGGGGCGCGGCGCTTGATCGCGCGGATGGCGCTTGGCACCGGCCCATTGGCGGCCCACGCGCCGCTGCCCTGGGCATCTTTCTGCGCCGGGATGCCGAACAGCAGCACGGCGGGCACGCGCAGCTCGGCCAGATCGTCGACCTCGCGGTCGATCCGGTCGGCCGAGAGCTGGGCGTGGCCGGGCATCGAGCCGATCGGGCGCGCGATGCCACGGCCCTCGGCGATGAACAGCGGCGCGATCAGATCCTGCGCGCCCAGCGTCGTCTCGCGCACCATGCGGCGCAGCGTGGCGGTGCGGCGCAGCCGGCGCGGGCGGAAGAGTAGCGACATACAAAGGTCTCCTTGGGTGTTGCAGGTTTGCAGGCTGAACGTTCCAACGTTTAACGTGCAACGTCCTGGCGCTCCGGCGTGCCAACCGCCGGCCCGCTGAACCACTGAACTAGCGCGTCGAGCAGGCCGCTCTCGGTGTACTCGCGTGCCTCGGCGGCCACGCGCAGGCCCTCGGCGCGCGCGGTAGCGGCGGTGATCGGGCCGATACAGACGACGGCTGTGCGATTGAGCGCCGCCACCGCCGTGGGCCGGTCGAAGCCGTGCGCGCCGAGGCCGTCGAGCAGGTAGCGCACGGTCGACGAGCTGGTGAAGGTGATCGCGCCGAGCGTGCCGGCGCGCAGCCAGCTGGCCAGATCGGCCGCGCCGGGGCCGGGCACCGTGCGGTAGGCCGCCACCTCGTCCACCTCGGCGCCCTTGGCGCGCAGCCCAACCGCCAGCGCCTCGCGCGCGATGTCGGCGCGCGGCAGCAGAATGCGCTGGCCGGCCACGTCGCCGATCTCGTCTACGATCGCCTCGGCCACGTAGGCGCCGGGCACGAACGACGCGCGCAGGCCGTGCTCGGCCAGCGCCTCGGCGGTCGCCGGGCCGATCGCGCCGATCGCAATTCGGCGCAGCGGCATGCTGCTTGCGCCGAGCTCGGCCATGCGGCCGAGCAGCGCCTGCACGCCATTCGCGCTCGTGACGATCAGCCAGCTGTAGCTGCCCAGCCGCGCGATCGCCGCGTCGAGCGCGGCGGGGTCGGCCGGCGGGACGGGCGGGGACATGGAGAGCGGGTACCCGGACATGGCGAAAGCCTGACACGTTCCCCCTGACAATCGCTCCGCGCTCCCCGTCACGCGTTGCGGTGGCCCGGGGTGTCGGTGGCCCGCTTCTAGACTCCGGCGAACACGCGTTCCCCCGACGCGTACCGACCGGCGCTCCCCCGGGCGCCCGTCGACCCGCTGCTCTCGAATCGCTGCTGAGGAGATCCCATGCCGTCACAGGGCGACCTGTTCGACACCGCGTTCGCCCGCGAGATCGTCGACATCCCCGTCCAGCAGGAGATGAGCGAGTCGTTCCTCGCGTACTCCCTGTCGGTCATCACCGCCCGCGCCATCCCCGACGTCCGTGACGGCCTCAAGCCCGTGCAGCGCCGCATCCTGCACTCGATGGCGTCGACCGGTCTCC
>CALLYN010000089.1 GCA_937858455.1 uncultured Kouleothrix sp. | reverse complement strand
TCGCCAGCCCGAGCGACTCGACCAACGCCGGCCGGCAGATCCTGGCCGAGCACCCCAACAGCACCGGCAGCCTGGGCATCGCGATCAGCGAGGCGGTGGAGGTGGCCGCCACCGACCCGAATACGAAGTACGCGCTCGGCAGCGTGCTTAACCACGTGCTGCTGCACCAGACGGTGATCGGCCAGGAGGCGATTGCCCAGCTCGAGATGGCCGGCGACTACCCTGACATCATCGTGGGCTGTACCGGCGGCGGCTCGAACTTCAGCGGCATCGCGTTCCCGTTCATCGGCGCGAAGCTGCGCGGCGAGCGCGACGTGCGCGTGGTGGCGGTCGAGCCTGCCGCATGCCCCTCGCTCACCAAGGGCCGCTATGCCTACGACTTCGGCGATACCGGGCACCTGACGCCGCTGGTGAAGATGCACACGCTCGGCAGTACGTTCATCCCGCCGGGCATCCACGCCGGCGGCTTGCGCTACCACGGCATGGCGCCGCTGGTGAGCCACCTGCTCGACATCGGCCAGATCGAGGCCAGCGCTGTGCAGCAGCTCGACGCCTTCGCGGCCGGCGTGCAGTTCGCGCGCGCCGAGGGCATCCTGCCGGCGCCCGAGGCCAACCACGCCGTCGCCGGCGCGATCGCCGAGGCGCTGCGCTGCAAGGAGGCCGGCGAGTCGAAGACAATTCTGTTCAACCTGTGCGGCCACGGCCACTTCGATATGAGCGCGTATATGGACTACATGGCCGGCAAGCTCGAGAACTTCGAGTACCCCGAGGAAGAGATCGCTATGGCGCTGGCCGGCCTGCCGAGCGTAGGATAATCGTTTTACAACGTACGCAGTCGGCGGGCTCAGCCTTCGGCAGAGCGGTGCCTGATGCTTTATAGGTGTGCGGTTTTCCGCGCGCAGCGCGGAAAACCGCACACACAACGATGCTGCCGCAGGCAAAAGCGCCCGAGGTGGTACAAGAAGAAGTGGTATGGCACAGATCAAGATTTACGGCATGCGCGCGCACCTCGATGCGGTCAAATCGCGCATGTCCGACGCAGTGCACACCTGCGTGGTCGAGGCGCTGCGCTACCCGCCCGATAAGCGCGCGCACCGCTTTATTGGGCTCGACCCTGCCGATTTCTACTACCCGCCGGGGCGTAGCGAGCGCTATACGATCATTGAGATCAGCATGTTCGAGGGGCGCACGGTTGAGGCGAAAAAGGCGCTGATTCGCTTGATTTTTGCAAAGCTGGAGCACGAGCTGCAGATCGCGCCAAATGATGTCGAGATCACGATCTTTGAGACGCCGCGCCACAATTGGGGCATTCGCGGCCAGCTTGGCGATGAGATGGCGCTGAACTATACGGTTGACGTGTGATATTGGTTGGCGATGGGAGGCGACGATGCCGACAAAAATCTTGCTTGATACTGATATTGGATCTGATATTGACGACGCGGTATGCCTGGCCTACCTGCTCGCTCAGCCCGAGTGCGACCTGCTGGGCATCACTACCGTCACGGGCGAAGCCGAGCGGCGCGCGAGTATGGCCAGCGCGCTGTGCAAGGTCGCCGGGCGCGCGGTGCCAATCTTTCCTGGCGCCGAGCTGCCGCTGCTGGTCGAGCCGCGCCAGCCGCACGCGCCCCAGGCCGCCGCGCTGAGCCGCTGGCCGCACGAGGCGAGCTTTCCGCGCGGGCAGGCGATCGAGTTTATGCGGCAGACGATTCGCGCGAACCCAGGCGAGGTGTCGCTGCTGGCGATCGGGCCGCTGACGAACATTGCGCTTCTGTTCGCCAGCGACCCTGAGACGCCAGGCTTGCTGAAGCAGCTGGTGCTGATGTGCGGCGTGTTCGCCGAGCAGCTGCCGAACGCTAGCCCGCTGGAGTGGAATGCGCTGTGCGACCCGCACGCCGCGGCGATGGTGTATCGCGCCGCGGTAGATGGCCACCGCTCGATCGGGTTGGATGTGACCCGCCAGGTGACGTTGGACGCGAGCGAGGTCCGGGCGTCGTTCCAGCACCCGCTGCTGCTGCCGGTGCTTGATTTCGCAGAAGTGTGGTTCGAGCGCGTCAAGGTGCTCACCTTCCACGACCCGCTGGCGGCGGCGACGATCTTCGATGACCAGATCTGCACGTTCGAGCCGGGCGCGGTGGAGCTTGAGCTTGAGGATGCGCCGCAGCGCGGGCGAACGCACTGGCGCGCCGGAACTGCGCACTCGCACCAGGTTGCGCTGAGCGTCGACCGTGAGCGTTTCCTGAAGCACTTTTTTGGCGTCTTTCGGTAGCTGCCGCAAGCCAGATGTATTGGGTTTTTCCCGCGCGGAGCGCGAAAAAACCGCACACGATACGGAGCATAGTACTGCCAAGAACAAGGAGGAAACCAATGGCAACCAATAAAAAACGTATTCTGACCGGCGACCGGCCGACAGGGCGCCTGCACCTGGGCCACTACGTCGGCACGCTGGCCAACCGCGTAAAGCTGCAGGAACAGTACGACTGCTTCTTTCTCGTGGCCGACCTGCACATGCTCACCACGCGCACCGAGCTCGAGCGGCTGCGCCACACCGGCGAGAATATTCGCTCGGTCGTGCTCGACAACCTGAGCGTCGGCATCGACCCGAGCCGCAGCAGCTATATGCTGCAGTCGCTAGTGCCGCAGATCGCCGAGCTGCAGCTGATCTTCTCGATGCTGGTGACGGTGCCGCGCCTGCAGCGCGTGCCGACGCTCAAAGAGGTGATGCAGGATCTTGAGATCGAGCAGCCCTCAATGGGCCTGCTGGCCTACCCGGTGCTGCAGGCCGCCGACATCCTGTGCGTGCGCGCCAACCTCGTGCCCGTGGGCAAAGACCAGGCCTCGCACCTCGAGGTGACGCGCGAGATCGCCCGGCGCTTCAATGGCCTGTACGGCGATACGCTGCCCGAGCCCGATACGCTGATCGGCGATGTGCCGACGCTGGTGGGCACCGACGGCCAGGCCAAGATGAGCAAAAGCCTCGACAATGCGATCTACCTCAGCGACGACGCCAAAACCGTCGAGCAAAAGGTGCGCGGGATGTACACCGACCCGGCGCGCATCCGCGCCGACATCCCCGGCAAGGTCGAGGGCAACCCGGTGTTCCAGTATCACGACGCCTTCAACCCCAACGTCGACGAGGTGAACGACCTGAAGGATCGCTACCGGCTCGGCAAAGTCGGCGACGTCGAGGTTAAAAAGAAGCTCGCCGCGGCGATCAACAACTTCCTCGACCCGATCCGCCAGCGCCGCGCCGAGCTCGAGCGCAACCCGCGGATCGTCGAGGATGTGCTGGCGGCCGGCAGCGAGCGCGCCCGCGCCGAGGCCGACGAGACGCTGCGGATGATCAAAGAGGCGATGGGGCTCAAGTTCATCTAAAGTCATATGGAGTATCAAGATGCACATCCGTCCCTCGCTTGACGAGATCCGCGCGCTGCGCGACCAGGGCAACCTTTGCCCGATCTACGCCGAGATCCTGGCCGATCTCGAGACGCCGGTGTCGGCGTTTCTCAAGGTCGCGCGCGGGCCGTGGAGCTTTCTGCTCGAGTCGGTCGAGGGCGGCCAGCACCTGGCGCGCTACTCGTTCATCGGCGCCGAGCCCTACCTGACGCTGCGCTTCGCCGATGGCCTGGCCCAGGCGGTGCACGGCGGCTACAAGCAGTCGCTGCCCTATACCGACCCGCTGACCGTGCTCGATTCGTACCTGCGCGAGTATCGCCCGGTGCGCCTGCCCGACCTGCCGCGCTTTGTCGGCGGCGCGGTGGGCTACCTGGCCTACGAGACGGTGGCGCGCTTCGAGCGCCTGCCCGTGCCCGAGGAGCGCGCCTACAGCATCCCCGAGGGCATGTGGCAGTTCGTCGATACGCTGCTGGCCTTCGATCACCTCAAGCACAAGATCAAGGTGATCGCCCACGTGCACCTCGACGCCCACGACCTTGAGGCCGAGTATGCGCGGGCGTGCGCCAAGATCGAGGATCTGATCGCGAGGTTGGCGAGGCCGCTGCCGAGCAGCCAAACACCAAAAACCAAGGACGAAGTGGCCGAATCTCGTGTTGAACGAGATACTTCGTCTTTGGTGTTTCGTCCTTCGTCCAACGTTTCTCAGGCCGAGTACGAGCGCCGCGTGCTGCACGCCAAGGAGTATATTGCTGCCGGCGACATCTTTCAGGTGGTGCCGTCGCAGCGCTTCAGCCGCCGCGTGTCGGTCGACTCGTTCACGATCTACCGGGCGCTGCGCACGATCAACCCCTCGCCGTATATGTTCTTTCTCAAAACCCCCGACTGCGAGCTGGTCGGCGCGTCGCCCGAGCTGCTGGTGCGCGTCGAGGATGGCCTCGTCACGACCCACCCGATCGCCGGCACGCGCTGGCGCGGCGCCGACGAGGCCGAGGATCGCGCGCTGGCCGAGGAGCTGTTGGCCGACGAGAAGGAGCGCGCCGAGCACCTCATGCTGGTGGATCTGGGCCGCAACGACATCGGCCGCGTGTCGCAGCCCGGCAGCGTGAGCGTGCCCGACTTTATGTTCGTCGAGAAGTTCAGCCACGTCATGCACCTGGTGAGCCACGTCACCGGCCGGCTGCGCGCCGACATGAGCGCGCTCGACGCGCTGCGCGCCTGCTTTCCGGCCGGCACCGTCAGCGGCGCGCCCAAGATCCGCGCCATGCAGATCATCGCCGAGCTCGAAGGCCAGCAGCGCGGCATCTACGCCGGCGCGGTCGGCCACGTCGGCTTCAACGGCGACCTCGACACCTGCATCGCTCTGCGCACCATGATCGTCAAGGACGGCGTGGCGTATGTGCAGGCCGGCGGCGGCGTCGTGGCCGACAGCAACCCGACCGCCGAGTTCAACGAGAGCTACAACAAGGCCGCCGCGCTGCTGCGCGCGATCGAAGAGGCCGAGCAGCTGTGACCAAAACCAACGCGGTGCGCGCGCTCGACCGCGCCGGGGTGGCCTACGAGCTGCGCGCCTACGCTATCGACGAGAGCGACCTGAGCGCCGAGCGCGCGGCCGCCAAGCTCGCGATGCCGCCCGAGACGGTGTTCAAGACGCTGATCACGCGCGGCGACCGCACCGGGCCGGTGCTGGCCTGCATTCCCGCCGGCACCGAGCTCGATCTCAAGGCGCTCGGCGACGCCTCGGGCAACAAGCGCGTCGAGATGGTGCCGCTCAGAGAGGTGCTCGACCTGACCGGCTACATGCGCGGCGCAGTCACGCCGCTGGCCGTCAAGAAGCCCTACCCGCTGTTTGTGGACGAGACGGTGGTGCTGTGGCCGGTGGTTGGCATCAGCGCCGGGCAGCGCGGCCTCGAGCTGCTGCTCGCGCCGGCCGACTTGATCCGCGTCACCGGCGCTACGCTGGCCAATATCGCCCGCTAGCCTCGCCGGCACTAGCTTCGCCCGAGGCCCTATGCTGTGGAGTGAAATGAGCACGTTGCCAGCCCGTTTTCTCGGCCGCGTTGGCCTTGTGGCGCTGCCCCTGCTGGCGCTGCTGGCCGCCTGCGGCGGCGCCGCGGTTCCGCCTAGCGCCGCGCTCCCAACGCCGCCGAGCGCCACG
>CALLYN010000088.1 GCA_937858455.1 uncultured Kouleothrix sp. | reverse complement strand
CGCGCCACCCCCGCCGCCCGCGCCGAGCTGGCGGGCGCTCGACGCGCTCTACGCCATCAGCGTGGCATGCCGCGGCGCCGGCTCGTTCCAGGCGATCTTCGCGGTGATCGAGCGCGAGCTGACGGCGATCTTCACCTTCGACGCCTGCTACATCGCGGTGTGCGACACCACCCAGCCGAATATGTTCCGCGCCGCGTATATGGTGGACCAGGGCGCGGCCGAGTTTGTCGAGCGGATGCCCTATGGCGCGCTCACCAGCCTGCTGCTGGACGGCCGCGCGCCGCTGCTGTTCGACGACCTGCTCGCCACGCGCGCGCAGCTCGGCATCGCGCCCGACCGCTTCGGCGACGCCGAGCGGCCGTCGCGCTCGTGGATGGGCGTGCCCCTGCTGATCGGCCAGGACGCCGTGGGCGTGCTCTCGGTGCAGAGCTACGAGCCGCGCCGCTACGCCCCGCCCGACCTCGACCTGCTCCAGCGGATCGGCAATGTCGTCGGCGTGGCGCTCGAGAATGTCCACCTCAGCCAGATGCAGCACGAGCTCAGCCAGGCGCTGGCCGCGCGCGTGGCCGATCGCACCGACGACCTGGCGCTGCTCAGCGCGCTCGCCGCCGCGACCGTCGAGCAGCGCCCGCTGGCCGACCTGCTCGACCGCGCGCTTGGCCTGATCCTGCCGCACCTGGCCCTGCAGGCCGGCAATATTCGCCTGCTCGACCCGCAGACCGACGAGCTGGTGATCTGGGCACAGCGCGGCCTCCCGCCGTCGTACGCGGCGGAGGTGCGGCGCGTGCCGGTGCGCGGCACCGCGCTCGAGCAGGTGATGCTGCGCAACCAGACGCTGGCGATCCCCGCCGGCTTACCCCGGCAGTCGATCTCGGGCGCGCGCCAGCCGTTTGAGGCGCTGCTGGGCGTGCCGCTGCGCATCGGCGACCGCACCATCGGCGCCATGGTGCTGCTGGGCGACGCGGCGCACGACTTCAGCGCCGACCAGGCCGACCTGGCGCGGGTGTTCGGCAACCAGCTGGCGCTGGCGATCGAGAGCGCCCGGCTGTTCGAGGAGCGCGAGCGCCAGATCGCCGAGCTGCGCGCGCTCAGCCAGATCGGCCACGCCGCCGCGACCGCCCACGGCCTGCGCACGCTGCTGCGGCGCGTGCACGAGGCGCTGCGCGCGTTCATGCCGCTCGACGCGTTTCTGCTGATCGTCTACGACCGCGAGCGCGGCCTGATCGTCGACGGCATCGGCATCGACGAGGGCCAGGAGTATAGCTACTTCAAGAACCAGCCCATGCCGGCGGGCACGCTCTCGAGCTGGGTGCTGCGCGAGGGCCGCACGCTGCACCTCGCCAACCTGCCCGAGGAGATCGGCCAGTACCCCGGCCTGAGCGAGTACCTGATCGGCTCGAACCGCTCGGCTGCGGCGTGGCTCGGCGTGCCGCTGAGCGACCGCGCCGGCCAGGCGATCGGCCTGATCGGCATCCAGAGCTACACCCCCGGCGCGTTTGGCGCGCGCGACGAGCGCTTCCTCACCGACGCGGCGCGCCACGTGGCGCTGCACGTGCAGAACATGCGCCTCACCGCCGAGCGCGAGCAGCGCATCCGCGAGCTCGACGCCATCGGCCAGATCGGCCAGCTCGTCAGCGCTTCGTACGACTTCGAGGAGATGCTGCAGCAGGTGTACGCGCACCTGCAGGCGCTCACCGGCGCGCCGGTGTTCTATATTGTGATCTGCGAGCCCGATACGCATATCATCACCCACTCGGTGTATATCGACCGCGGCGCGCAGCTGGCCGACAACTGGCGCGGCCGCCAGCCGGTGCCCGGCAGCCTAACCGCGTGGGTGCTGCACAACCGCCGCGCGCTGCGCCTCGACGACCTGATCGCCCAGCGCGACGACCTGATCGACATGGGCATCGCCGCCGACACGTTTACGCCCGAGAACAACACCCGCGCGTGGGTCGGCGTGCCGCTGATCGCCAAGGAGGGCCAGCCGATCGGCGTGATCTCGGTGCAGGACTACCGCCCGGCGCAGTACAGCCAGCGCACCGTCGACCTGCTGAGCCAGGTGGCCAGCCACCTGAGCCTGGGCGTGCAGAAGGTGCGGCTGTTTGAGGAGCGCGAGCGCCAGCTTGCCGAGAACGCGCGGCTGTTCGCCGCCGAGCAGGCCGCCCGCCGCGCCGCCGATACGCTGCGCGAGGTCGCGCGCGTGCTCAGCGCGTCGTTCGACTCGAGCGAGGTGCCGCACCTGATCCTGCGCGAGCTGCGCCAGGTGATCCCCTACGACACCGCGTCGATCATGCTGCTGGAGGACGACCAGTTTCGCATGGCGCTGCAGGGCAAGCCCACCAGCACCGAGGCGCCGCTGCACGCCACGTTTCGCCTCGAGCAGCTGAACGCCGCCGCGCAGGTGATCCGCCAGCGCGCGCCGCTGATCATCGGCGATACCACCACCGCCAGCGAGTGGACGCCGATCGCCCAGGAGCCGCCTATGCGCTCGTGGCTGGGCGTGCCGCTGCTGGCGAAGGGCCGGGTGCTGGGCGTGCTGAATATCAGCGCGGCCGAGCCACACCGCTTCGCCGCGCGCGACGCCGAGGTGGCGCTGGCGTTCGCCAGCCAGGCCGCCGTGGCCATGGAGAACGCCCGGCTGTACGAAGAGTCGGTCACGCGGGTCGAGCAGGAGCTGGAGATTGCCGCCCAGATCCAGCGCAACCTGTTTCCGCGCGCGCTGCCGCAGGTCGATGGCGCCGAGCTGGCGGCCTGGATCCAGCCCGCGCGCGAGACTGGCGGCGACTTCTACGATCTGCTGGCGCTCGATCGCGACGGCGGCGACCTGATCGGCGTGATCGTCGGCGACGCGTCGGGCAAGAGCATTCCGGCGGCGATGCTGATGGCGGTGGCGCGCTCGATCGCGCGCTCGGAGGCGCGCAATCACCAGATCCCGCAGGAGGTGATGCGCGAGACCAACCGCTGGATCGCGCTGGATATCCCGCCGCGCGCGTTTGTGGCGCTGTGCTACGCTACGGTCGATCTGCGGCGGCGCGTGGTGGCGCTGGCCAACGCCGGGCAGCTCGCGCCGCTGCGCCGCCGCGCCGATGGCCGGCTCGAGTACCTTGAGCCGCCCGGCACGACGCTGCCGCTGGGCATCGCGGCCGATACGCCCTACGCCGCGGTTGAGCTGGCGCTCGACCACGACGACCTGCTGCTGTTCTACACCGATGGGATCGTCGAGGCGCAGAACGCGCAGCGCGAGCTGTTCGGCTTCGAGCGGCTCGAGGCGATCGTGCGCGCGCACGGCAACCTGCCGCCGGCCGCGCTGATCGACCAGATCGTCGCGGCGGTGGCCGGCTTTGGCGGCGGCGCGCCCCAGCACGACGATATGACGCTGGTGGCGCTGCGGATCGGGTGATGGCTACGAGACTTTGTTGGAGCCAAATGTCTGCAAGTTTTCCGCATGCGGAAGATACAACGATATGGAGGCAAACTCATGCACATTCTGGTGACCGGCGGGGCCGGCTACATCGGCAGCCATACCTGCGTCGAGCTGCTGGCCGCCGGCTACGATGTCACAGTTGTCGATAACCTCGTCAACAGCAAGCGCGAGGCGATCGACCGGGTGAGCGAGCTGGCCGGCAGGCCGCTGGCGTTTCACCAGGCCGACCTGCTCGACCGCGCGGCGCTCGACGCGATCTTCGCGGCCCGCCCCGTCGACGCGGTGATCCACTTCGCGGGCCTCAAGGCGGTGGGCGAGTCGGTGGCGCAGCCGCTGCGCTACTACCATAACAATATCACCGGCACGCTGCTGCTGTGCGAGGCGATGGCGGCGCACGGCGTGAAGACGCTGGTGTTCAGCTCGTCGGCCACGGTGTATGGCGACCCGAGCCACGTGCCGATCACCGAGGACTCGCCGCTCGGCGCGCTGAACCCGTACGGCCGCACCAAGCTCATGGTCGAGGAGATCCTGCGCGACCTCTATGTGGCCGACGCGGCATGGAATATCGCGCTGCTGCGCTACTTCAACCCGGTGGGCGCGCACGCCAGCGGCCGGATCGGCGAGGACCCCAACGGCATCCCGAATAACCTGGTGCCGTATATCGCCCAGGTGGCGGTGGGCAAGCTGCCCGAGCTGCGGGTGTTCGGCGACGACTACCCGACGCCGGACGGCACGGGGGTGCGCGACTATATTCACGTCGTCGACCTGGCGCTCGGCCACCTGAAGGCGCTCGAGAAGCTGGCGACCGCGCCGGGCGTGGTGGCGTACAACCTTGGCACCGGGCGCGGCTACAGCGTGCTCGAGGTGCTCGCGGCGTTCGAGCGCGCCTGCGGCCACCCGATCGCGCGCCGCATTGTCGCGCGGCGCCCCGGCGACAGCGCCGTAACCTACGCCGACCCGGCCAGGGCCAACCGCGAGCTTGGCTGGTCGGCCGAGCGCGACATCGACGAGATGTGCGCCGATGTGTGGCGCTGGCAAAGCCATAACCCGAACGGCTACGAGTAGCTTCTGCCTCGGCCTCTCCCTTGTGCGGTCTGGCGGTGTCGGCTTCGCCGACGCCGCCAGACCGCAGATCGTTAGAGCCAGAACAAGCGCAGCTGGCGCGCTCAGCCTTCGGCAGAGCGGTACTCTTCTCCGTCTCGTGTCCATTTTCCGCGCTCCGCGCGGAAAATGGACACAGAAGGTGAACAAGTACCATGCTGCCGCAGGCTTAATTTCCTCCCTTCGGGAAACCGAATCACGCAAGTGCGTAACTCCTCATTGTGTTGCACTACGTGGCGAAGCCACGTAGTGCAATACAATGCGGAACAACCCCACACCGAGCTGCCGCAGGCAACTGCACGCCGCGCAAGCCGGGGCAAGCCTACGGCTCGCAGGCGATCGCCGGCGTCTGCTCGGCGCTGGTGCGGCAGAGCGGCAGGGCCGGGTTGGCGGCGCGCAGCGCGTCGAGCCAGCTGCCGTCGGCGCTGGGGGCGGCGGGCACGGCCAGCGCGGGGTAGGTAGCGCGCAGGTTGCTGCGGTACCAGTCGTAGTCGAGCAGCGCATCGACGAGCACAAACAGGTCGGGGCGGCGGCCGAGCGCGTAGTGCTCGTACCACAGCGGGAAGGCGTCGAAGTCGGACTCGGCCGCGACGATCGCGCCGCGCGGCGCGACGCCGAGCACGTGGCCGGCGAAGTCGACCGCCCGGCGGTCGGCGCTGGCCGACGACTGGGACGAGGAGGAGGACTAGGCATGAAGTCGCCGACGCTTCCCCCGGTTTGGCAGGGTTCTGCCCAGGCGCGCGCAGGCGTTTTCGCGGCGTTTGCAATGGGGTCGTCGGCGGGTCATTGTTTCCGTGCGGGTCAAGAGCAGCCGTGCCATGACCTTTGCAGTCTACGTTGTTACCCTTCCCCTTCCCTGCGGTCCGGCCCGTCCCAGGCCGGACCGTTCCCTTTGTTCAAGGGACCTCTGCGGCTAGCGGAAGAAAGCGAAGAATGCTTTGAAATCCGTGGTTTTCCGGTAAGCTCCAGCACAGTAACAACAAACGTTCGAGGCAGATCACCATGCGGAAGTCGCTTGTCGTCTT
>CALLYN010000087.1 GCA_937858455.1 uncultured Kouleothrix sp. | reverse complement strand
CCGAGCTGAAGGCGCGCCGCAACGAGCTGCTGGTGCGCGAGCGCGACCTCGCCGAGCGCCGCGCCGACCTGAAGCGCGCCGAGGAAGCCGCCGCCGACTTGCTCGAGGCCGAGGCCCGCCGCCGCGCGCTGGCCGAGCGCAAAGGCCTGTTCGACGAGCTAACCCTGGCGTTCGGCAAGAAGGGCGTCCAGGCGCTGCTGATCGAGACGGCCATCCCCGAGATCGAGCGCGAGGCCAACCACCTGCTCGGGCGCATGACCGACAACCAGATGCACCTGACATTCGAGACTCAGCGCGACACCAAAAAGGGCGACGTCGCCGAGACGCTCGATATCAAGATCGCCGACGGCCTGGGCACGCGCGACTACGACGCATTCTCGGGCGGCGAGGCGTTCCGGCTCAACTTCGCCATCCGCGTGGCGCTGGCGAAGCTGCTGGCCCGCCGCGCCGGCGCGCGCCTCGAAACACTGGTGATCGACGAAGGCTTCGGCTCGCAAGACGCCAAGGGCCGCGAGCGGCTGGTCGAGGCGATCACCTCGGTGCAGGGCGATTTCAAACACATCCTGGTGATCACCCATATCCAGGAGCTGAAAGACCTGTTCCCCGTGCAGATCGAGATCACCAAGACACCTCAGGGCAGCGTCTGGGCGCTGGCCTGAGATCTATCTGAAAGGCCCCGTATGACACCCAGCACCTACGATGTCGTCCTGGTTGGCGGTGGCGTGATGGGCAGCGCGACCGCCTACCACCTGCTGCGGGCCGACGCGCGGCTGCGCGTGGCGCTGATCGAGCAGGACCCGACCTACGCCCGCGCTTCCACCACGCTATCCGATGGCAACATGCGCGTGCAGTTCAACATCAAAGAGAACATCCAGATGTCGCTGTATGGCCTCGAGGTGCTGGCGCGCTTCGGCGACGAATTCGCCGTCGACGGCGACCGGCCCGACCCGGGCTTTCGCCAGCAGGGCAACCTGTTCGTGATCGACGAGGCCAGCCACGACGAAACGCGCGATGGCCTGGCGCAGCAGCAGCGCCTTGGCGGCATGGTCGAGTGGCTGGCCCCCGAGCAGGTGCGGGCCGCCTACCCGCTCTACGAAAACCTGGACGGCTGCGTCGGCGGCACGCTTGGCCGCCAGGACGGCACAATGTCGCCGCTGGCGGTGCTGCAGGCCTACCGCAAGAAGGCGATCGCGCTGGGCGCGCGCTTCATCCAGGCCGAGGTGGCCGAGGTGCTGCGCGATGGCGGGCGCGCGGCAGGCGTGGCGCTGGCCTCGGGCGAGCGCCTGAGCGCCCCGGCCGTGGTGAACAGCGCTGGGCCATGGGCCAGCCGGGTCGCGCATACCGCCGGCGTACGCCTGCCGGTGAGCCCCACGAAACGCCAGGTCACGACCGTCGAGGTGGCGGCGCGGCCCGGCCACATCCTGCCGGCGCTGTTCTTTCCGTCGGGGCTCTACTGCATCCACGAGGGCGGCGGGCTGTTCATGATCGGCAAATCATTCCCCGACGACCCGGTTGGCCTCGAGGATTTCAGCTGGGAGCGGCGCCGCTTCGAAGAGCTGATCTGGCCCGAGCTTGTCGAGCTTATGCCCAGCTTCGACCGGCTCAAGATCACCGGCGGCTGGGCCGGCCTGTACGAGGTCAATACCTTCGACGGCAACGCGATCCTCGGCGAGTGGCCCGAGCTACCGGGGTTCTACCTGGCGAACGGCTTCTCGGGGCACGGCTTCCAGCAGTGCCACGCGGTAGGGCGCTACACTGCCGAGCTGATCCTGGGCCGGCCGCACGCGCTCGACCTTGCGGTCTTCGCGGCCAGCCGCATCCTCGAGAACCGGCCGGCGTACGAGAGCCGCCGCAAAATTATCTGAGAGCCTGTTTGAAAAGGGGTGCGCGAGGGGCTATGCCCCTC
>CALLYN010000086.1 GCA_937858455.1 uncultured Kouleothrix sp. | reverse complement strand
GCCGAGCCGGTGCCGCCCGCAACGCAGCCCGACGAGCCACAGACCGCGCCGCAGCCGCCGGCCGGCGATCAGGCGTCGCAACCGTCGCTCGAGTCGCTCGAGCAGCGGGTGAAGAACGACCCGACCGCCGCCGGGCCGGCGTTCGCGCTGGCCGAGCGCTACCGCGCGCTCAAGCGCCTCGACGATGCCGCCGCAGTGCTGGCGGTGGCCGCGCCGGCCCACCCCAACGACATAGCGCTCCAGCATCTGTGGGGCGATATTCTGCGCGACGCCAATCGGTTCGACGAAGCCGAGCAAGCTTATCGCGCAGCCATCGCCGCAGATGGCTCGGCCGGCAACTACAACAAGCTTGGCGTCGAGCTGATCAAAATGGGCCGGCTCGATCGCGCCGCCGAGGCGCTGAACCAGGCGCTGGCGATCGACGCGAACGCCCCCGAGCCGTACTTCCGCCTGGGCCAGCTCTACGAGCAGCAGGGCGATACCGAGAAGGCGCTCGAACAGTACCGCGCCTACCTGGCGATCGCCCCGCGCGACGCCCCCTACTACGCCGAGGCCAGCGCGGCGGTCGCGCGTTTGCAGAAGTGACGAATGTGATCGGACAGATTTTCATCTGGTGGCTGACAATTCAGCTGATCGGCCTGATGGCGCTGCCGCTCACCCAGTGGCTATTCCGCGCCCTCCCCGACCGTGGCTACGCCTTCGGCAAGAGCCTTGGGCTGCTGCTCACCGGCTACGCGGCCTGGCTGCTGGCCATGCTCGGCCTGGCGCCATTTGGCCGTGGCCTGGTGCTGCTGTGCGCGCTGGCGGTCGGCGCGCTTGGCCTGCTGATCGCGAAAGACCCGCGAGCCGAGGGCCAGGAGCCGAAGGCCCAGGCTGCGGCATCCGTGGCCCAGAAGCTCGCGGCGATCCGCGCGTGGCTGGCGGCCGAGTGGCGCCGCGTGCTGGCCTACGAGCTGGTGTTCGCGCTGGCCCTGCTATTCCTCGCGCTGCTGCGCAGCTACCAGCCCGACCCCTGGGGCACCGAGCGGCCGATGGACTACGCGCTATTTAATGCCATCCGCGTGAGCGGCAGCTTCCCGCCCCACGATCCCTGGCTAGCTGGCTACAGTATCAATTACTACTACTTCGGCTACCTGCTGATGGCGCTGATGTCGCTCGCCAGCGGCATCGCCGAAGGCGCTGCCTATAATCTGGCGCTGGCGCTGATCTTTGCGCTCGCGGCGTTGGGCATCACAGGAGTAGTCGTCAGCCTGATCGAGCTGACCGCCGGGCCGCAGCCGGGCCGCAGGCGCTGGGGCGCGATTGGCGCAGCTGGGCTGGCGCTGGTGCTTGTGCTCCTGGCCGGCAATCAGGGCGGCGCGCTTGAAATTATTTCCGGCTCGCACAAGATCCTCGAGCTGGGGCAGCGCGACTTTGCGCGCGCCGTGGCAAACGGCCTTGGCTCACGCACCCGCCTGGTGCTCGACGAGCCCTATACCCCATGGGGCGACGCGAACCTTACCACCGAGATCGTGCCCGCCGACACCGCCACCGACTTCAACTGGTGGAATCCCTCGCGGGCGCTTTGGGACGCCTCGCCGCAGCCGGGCGACGCCACGCGCTACTACACCATCACCGAGTTTCCGTTCTTCTCGTTCTGGCTCGGCGACATGCATCCGCACGTGATGTCGCTGCCGTTTGGCTTGCTGGCGCTGGCGCTGGCGCTCCAAACCATCGCCCGGCCCACCGCGCCGAATTACACCATGGGCTGGCGTGGCTGGGCCGAGCTGGCGCTTACTGGCATTGTGCTGGGCGGCCTCTACCTGATCAACAGCTGGGATCTGCCAACCTACGTGCTGCTCTACCTCGGCGCGCTGCTGCTGCTGTACGCCCGGCTGGGCCGCGCGCCGCAGCCGGCAGAGGCCGGTGCGCCGGTAGCCGGCCCGCTTGCAACCCTGCGGCAGGTATGGTGGCGGCATTTCCTTGGCCAGGCGCTTGCGGCGCTGCTGGCGGCCGCTATTCTGTTTATGCCCTTTCACCTGACCTTCCGCTCGCTGGTAGGCGGCAATGGCCTGCCCTTGCTACCGGTTACATGGACGCGCACGCTGCTGCATAGCTTTCTGGTGATTTTTGGGCTGTTTCTGGTGCCGCTGCTGTTCTATCTGTTTGCGCAGCTGCGCCGGGCGCAGCCCGCCGATGGGGCGCTGGGCATTGCGCGCACTGCCACACGTCCGGTCGCGCTGGCCGCTGCGGCGCCCTGGCTGGTTGGCGCGACGCTGCTGCTGGGCTTTGCGCTGGGCTTCCCGCTGCTGGCGCTACTGCCGATCGCGCTGTACGCGATCGGCCTGGCGCTCGATCGCGCCCGGCAGCCGGCCGAGGCATTTGTGCTCTGGGCGTTCGCGCTGGCGTGCCTGGTCTGCTTTGGCACCGAGATCGTATACATCCGCGATGTGTTCAATTCGCGCATGAATACAATCTTTAAGTTCTACTACCAGGTGTGGTTGATCTGGGGTGTGCTGGCGAGCTACGCCGTGTGGTGGCTGGCGCCGCAGATCGCCGACAAGGCGCAATCCCTGATCCGGCGGATTGGCTATGCCGTAGGCCTCGTGCTTTTTGCCGTACTGCTGGCCGGCGCGCTGGTATACCCGTGGATGACGGCTGTCCGGCAGTTTCGCGATGGCGAGCGCGTCGGCCTAGATGGCAAAACTCCGCCCGAGCACACCCCCGACGCAGCTGCGGCGTTCGCGTGGCTGCGCGCGAACACCCCCGGCGACGCCGTAGTGCTCGAGGCGGTGGGCGACGACTACGACCAAGTGCACGGGATTGGCGCAAACGCGGTGTCGGCGGCTACCGGCCGCGCCACCGTGCTCGGCTGGCCCGGCCACGAGGATCAGTGGCGCGGCGGCGACCCGGCTGTCCATGCGCTGATCGGCCCGCGCAAGGACGATGTGGCGAGTATTTACAGCGATACCGATACCACACGCGCCGCCGAGCTGCTGAAAAAGTACAGCGTCGGCTACATCTATGTCGGCGCGGCCGAGCGCGCAACCTACCCGGCCGAGGGCCTAGCCAAGCTCGGGCAGCTCGGCGACGTGGTATTTCAGCAGGGCGATGTCGTGATCTACCGCGTGCGATAGTACAGCTCGGCAGTTATCCACAAAGTACACAGATGTGCGCGCCGGCATCGGCAATCTGGATACTCTGTGGATAACCGCACCCTCCGGCAGCTCGCTATGCGCGCCGGCATCGGCAACCTGGATATTTTGTGGATAACCGCAACGCTTGGTAGATCGCGTCTAGCGATATCCCTCGGCCTGCATCTCGAACAGGCGCGCGTAGGTGCCGCCAAGCGCCAGCAGCTCGTCGTGCGAGCCAAGCTCGCTGATCTGCCCGTTCTCAACCACCGCGATCCGGTCGGCCATACGCACTGTGCTGAAGCGGTGCGAGATCAGCACCGCGATCTTGCCGGCAGTCAGGTCGCGGAAGCGCTGGAAGATCTCGTACTCGCGCTCGGCATCAAGCGCGGCGGTCGGCTCGTCCAGCACCAGCACCTCGCTATCGCGCATGAACGCACGGCTGAGCGCGATCTTCTGCCACTGCCCGCCCGAAAGCTCGTGGCCCTTCTCGAACCAGCGACCAAGCATTGTCTCCATGCCCTCGGGCAGCTCCGACACCACCTCGTCGGCCCCGCCGCGCTCGGCCGAGCTGGCCAGGCGCTCGGTGTCGTCGAGCCGGTCGATCTGGCCGAAGCCGATGTTCTCCTTGGCGGTGAGCTGGTAGCGCACAAAATCCTGAAAGATCACGCCGATGCGCTTGCGCAGCTCGTCGGGGTCGTACTCGCGCAGGTCCACGCCGTCGAGCAGAATCTGGCCTTCGCTCGGGTCGTACAGGCGCGTCAGCAGCTTGATCAGCGTAGTCTTGCCGGCGCCATTCTGCCCTACCAGCGCCAGCTTCTCGCCCGGCGCGATCGTCAGGTTCAGATCGCGCAGCGCCCAATCGTCGCGGCCGGGGTAACGAAACCAGACATTGCGGAACTCAAGGCCGCGCGTCAGCGTCTGCGGCATCGGCACGGGCCGCGCGCTCACCGGCATCTGCGGCGTCAGCTTCAAAAAGCCGAACAGGTTGTCCATAAACAGCCCGTTTTCGTACAGCCGGTTGAAATTGTCGAACAGGCCCTGGAACGTGCCCTGGCTATTGCGAAACAGCGCAAGGTAGAAGGTCATGAGGCCAAGCGTAATGCTGCCGCCGGCCGCCAGAAAGATGATCCAGGCATACGCGCCGTAGTAGCTCGCCGAGGCGACCATGCCCCATAGTAGGCTTACCAGCGAGCGGCGGCGCGCCAGGTGCTCATCTTCCTCGAAGATCTTCCAGAACATGTCGGTGTAGCGCTGCAGCAGCGGCTCGCCCAGCCCGAACAGCTTGATCTCCTTGACTGTGTTATCGACGGTGAGCACGTGCTCGAGATAATTCATGCGCCGCGACTCGGGCGCGCGCCAGGTGAGCAGCCTGAACTGGATCTTGCTGTACTTGTTCTGGGCGATAAACGATGGGATCGTCGCGCCGAACAGCAGCAGGGCGATCAGCGGGCTGAAGGCGAACAGCGCCACCGCAAACGAGGCAAGCGTGATGATATTCTGAAGCACCAGAAAGCCGCCGTTAATAATGCCGAGCGCGCGGTAGTCGGCCTCGCGGCGCGCATTCTGCAGCTTATCGTAGAAGCTGGCATCCTCGAAGTACTGCAGATCGAGCGCGAGCGCCTTGCGGATCACCGAGCTGTTTATATGGTGGCCCAGCCGCGCGTTCAGCACGTGCTCGGCCAGCCGGCGGATCTGCGCGATCACCGCGCCAAGCAGGATCAGGCCAAACTCAATGCCCAGGTATGGCAGCGCGACGATCAAGCCCGCCTGCGAGCCGACTTTCGCATTGATCGAGTGAACCACCGAGTCGACGATCAGCTTGCCGACCCACGCCTGCGAGATCGGCAATGCCGCGCCAATCAGCGTCAGCAGCGCCATGACGATTGTGCTGCGCTTGTCGGCATTCCACACCAGCCGAAACGCGGCTGGGATGTTGCCATAGGCGGTGCGAATATCCTGTATACGCTCGCGCCAAGGTTTAGGCGGCTCTGCGCCCTCGCTTGGCCGCCGCGCGTGCGTGCCCGATTGTGCAATCATAGAGCTCCGTTATTCCGCCGCGTACGAGCGGCACTGCAGAACTTAACCTTTGAGATAATCAATACTCTTAAATAATACCACGAATTTGGTAATGATGTAATCCTACCTCAGTTTGATCACGTGTCTTTTGGTATGCCCTGCCAGGCTTTGCCAGGCAGGGCATACCAAAAAAAATCGGGGGCGGCAATGCCGCCCCCGAACCCTGACTATACCGCAGCCCAGCGGCTATTGTGCCGGAGCGAGCCGGGCGCGCTCCTCGGGCGTGATCGGCTGGAACTGACCGTCTTTGTTCAGATACACGATCTCTTCGTTCTTGACATTGACGACCAGGTCTTTCGAGCCGTCGCGGTTCAGGTCGTCGAAGCGCAATACCACCGGCGTCTTGTCTTCGCCCGCGCCAAAGAGGTACGGCCCGGTGAGCGTTCGGATCTTGCTCGCGTCGCCGCCGGGGATCTCGATCACCACTACCTGGCGATTCAGGTTCATCGCGATGAAGTGCGATGGCGTGCCGGCGCCATCGTTGTGGCCTACCACTTCGTCGACCTGGAATGTGCGCGTCGTGCCATAGCGCAGATCATCGACTTTGCTACGCCCCCAGCCCATAACATTGCCCATAATAGCGTAGATCGCGAGCAATGCCAACAGTGCCGTGACAATATAGGCAATCGTGTGCAGCGAGATCGGCGGGACGGTTATCGCCCCACGGGCCGACGTAGAACCGTTTCGGGCGGCGGTGTTGCGGATTTCTTGACTACGTACTGCCATTGCTGGGGCCTCCTTTTCCAGCGCCTGTTGCGTTGCCACCGGGTGCCGCCCGAACCGATATTGCTTGTACGCATCTCTGTAAATAAAACGTTTGTTCTATATCGGGCTGAGAGAAGTATATCAGAACATGTGTTCCGAGTCAAGCGTTTTTCAACGAAATTTTGCCAACGCGCGGGCGTCGTAAGCAGGCGAAATCGGCGGCTGGCACGCGGTCGGCAGCCAGCCGGGCAGCGGGGCGTGAGGCAGAAGTGGGGGGCCGGCAGGCTTGCTGCCACACCGGCGCGAGGGGGCTACGTTCGCGATCGGGCGAGCAGCAGCTCGATCTTATCGACCAGGCGCTGCAAATCGATCGGCTTGGTATCGTATTCGTCGCAGCCGGCGGCCAGCGCCCGCTCGCGATCGCCCGACATCGCATGCGCGGTCAGCGCGATCACCGGAATGGCGCGTGTCGTCGGCTGGGCCTTTAGCAGGCGGGTCGCCTCCCATCCGTCGATCACCGGCAGGCTCATATCCATCAGGATCAGGTCGGGCCATTCCGCCAGCGCTACATCGATACCCTGGCGCCCATCCGCCGCGATAATGACCTCGTAGCCTCTACGGCGCAGGCGGCGCGAGAGCATATCCTGGTTCATTTCATTATCTTCCACCAGTAAGAGCTTCGCCATTGTGCCTCCGCTTGCAGAACTGATGTGATCTCGACTATACTCCAATAGACTTTAGAAGCCATCTTAAAGGGTGGTTTGGAGGGGATTCATCCTTCCAAATATCCACTTTTTCCGACGGGTGGCCGCCACCCGCTAGAAGGGAAGTGCGAGGAGCATAGCCCCTCGGGCGCCCTTTGCAAACAGGCTTTTAGGGCGTACGCAGCTGGCGCCCTCAGCCTTCGGCAGCGCGGTACTCTTCTCCGTATCGTGTGGAGTTTTTCCGCGCTCTGTGCCGAAATACTGTACACAGAAGATCAGCAAGTACCATAATATTACACGAGTTATACGAAGTCTGTTAGAAAGCAGTGCAAAATTTTTCCTGGCTCAGCCATACTCATGGTATGGTAACAAAAGAACACGGTTCTGAACACAGCAATTCGGTGGCATTTGGTATACAACAGATAGTAAAGACTTGTATGCAGTAAACATATGCTTGATCTAGCACCTCACAACCCATATGGGTTGCGGCTGAGCAGCCCGGTGCTGGCCGCCGCAGGCTGCTTTGGCTATGGCGTCGAGTATGCCCGCTCGGTCGACATGCGCGCCATCGGGGCGATCGTGACGCGCAGCACGTCGCTGCAGGGCCGGCGCGGCCGACCGCTGGTGCTCGAAACGCCGGCCGGGCTGCTGCTGGCCGGCACCTGGCCGAACCCGGGGCTGGCGCATGTGCTCGATCGCTACGCGCCGACGTGGGCGGGCTGGAGCACGCCGGTGATCTTGAGCATTATAGGCGCGAATGCCGATGAGTATGGCGCGATCGCGGCCGCGCTCGAGGGCGCTGAGGGCATCGCCGGCATCGAGCTGAACCTCGCGGCCCATGCCGAGCAGTCGGCGCGGATCGTTGCGGCCGCTCGCAAAGCAACGCAGCTGCCGCTGCTGGCGAAGCTGCCGCACTCGCCCGATACCGTGGCGCTCGGCCAGGCAGCGGCCGACGCCGGCGCCGACGCGCTTGTGCTATTCGCGCCGTTTGGCGGCAGCGCGGCGAACCCGCGCACCGGCGAATTGCGTCTGTGGCGCCATCTGCAGGTGGTTGAGCTGGTCGAGAATCCGGCGACGGAAATCTCCATTGAGGACGCGCGCCGCTCCAATCCGGCCGCGCAGGTCGGCGACGCCATCGCCGACAAGCTGCCGCCCTTCGATCTCGGCCGCATCGCCGCGCAATCGGCCAAGCAGGTCATCGTGCAGAAGGTGCGCGAGGCCGAACGCGACCGCCAGTATGAGGAATACAAGGATCGCATCGGCGACATCGTCAACGGCGTCGTCAAGCGCGTCGAATACGGCAATGTCATCGTCGATCTCGGCCGTGGCGAAGCGATCATCCGCCGCGACGAGATGATCCCGCGCGAAATGTTCCGCCCCGGCGATCGCGTCCGCGCCTATGTCTACGACGTGCGCCGCGAACAGCGCGGGCAGGGTATCCGGCAGGTGCTGACCGTCGGCATCGAAGGTCACACCAAAATCAACCGCCGCGATTTCGGAATGAACTACGGCACGGCGATGCCGGGCGGCGGTTTCGACATCGGCAGCGAAGTCACCATCAATCTTTACCTCGAAGCGTTGAAACCCGCGCCCAAGACTGCCGGGCAGTGATGGCTTGAAATTGTCTTGCAGACTATAACCGACCTGCCTGAAGCGTTTTTTCAGTTGGATGTACGGATTGGCCACGGAGCCATAGAGGCGCAGAGAAATTGAGACGCCTCTGTGTCTCCGTGCCTCAGTGGTGAGAATTCGCTGATCGTTCTGGTTCGTAACCTCGCGCAACTCGACGCGGCATTGCAGTGCGGCATCCAAACGATTTACTGCGAGTTTGAAGACCCGAAGAAATATCGTGAAGCCGTCACGACGTTTCACACCACCTTTGGCTGCCAATCGGCAATCGGCAATCGGCAATCGGCAATTTTTGTCGCGCCTCCGCGCATTTTCAAAAGCGGTGAAGAAT
>CALLYN010000085.1 GCA_937858455.1 uncultured Kouleothrix sp. | reverse complement strand
CGGCCCAGAAACACTGGCCGCTCGAAGCGCAGCGCCGGCGCCGGCGTAGCCGCGCAGGCGAGCTGCAGCGCCCGCCGGATCGCCGGCTCGTGCTCGCCGGGGAGCGCGTGGAACAGCGTGAGGTGCGCGGGGATGAAATTGCGCTCGGCCGGGAAGTGCGCGCGCCGCAGAGCGTCGAGCACGGCAAAGGCCGGCGCGTCGAGCTTAAGCGTTAGAATGAGTGGCGATGCGGCCATGCGCTCGCTCTTGCCTGACGCCCTCTCCTGCAGCTGGGAGAGCGAGATTTTTGTTGCGGCGTGGCGATCGGGGCGACGCCGACGCGCCCTCATACAGCGCCGGCGATCAGCAAATCCGTGCTACAATAGCCACGGCATCCGCGATTGTGTCGGGAGATGGCTATGGCTGCACCCCAGCGCTGGTTTGCATTCCTACGCGCGATCAACGTCGGCGGGCATGTCGTCAAGATGGATCGGCTGCGCGCGCTGTTTGCCGAGCTCGGGTTCGCCAATGTCGCTACGTTTATTGCCAGCGGCAACGTGATTTTCGACGCTGCGGCCGCCGACGCGAGCGCGCTCGAGGCGCAGATCGAGGCGCACCTGCGCCAGGCGCTTGGCTACGAGGCGCTCACATTTGTGCGCAGCGCGGCCGATCTGGCCGCAATTGCGAGCTACACGCCGTTTACTGCTGCGGGCGGCGCGCACGGCATGTATGTTTCGTTCTTGAAGGCGCCGCTCGGCGCGGCGGCGCGCACGCAGCTGCTGGCGCTGAATAGCGACAACGACGAGTTTCACGACCACGGCCGCGAATTCTACTGGCTCTGCCGCACCAGGCTCAGCGACTCGCCGCTGTTTTCGGGCGGGCTGCTGGCCAAAGCCGTGGGCGTGCCCACGACCATGCGAAACAGTTCTACGATTCAGAAGCTGGCGGCCAAGTATGGGCTGGCCTAGCAGCTACTCGTGCTCGATCTGGATCTCGGCTGGCAGCCCCAGAAACGCGGCATAGCGCTCGGCCGCCGCCTCGATCGCGCGGGCCTGCCCGGCGCTAAAGTGCGCAAACGCGCTGAAGCTGAGCACAACGCTTTTCTTCGCGAAGGCGCGCTTCCAGGTGCCCAGCACGCGCCCGCCAATTACCACGATCGGGTTGAAGATCCCGTTGCTGCCCGGCGTCACCAGGTTGGTATGGGCGGGGTCGAGCATTGCGCTACGGTCGCGGTAGCCGACGAGAAATTCGTCGAACGGCGGCAGCAGAAACGCCTCGGCAGGGTCGGCTGCGCCGGCCGCAAGCCCAGGCGCGAAGAAATACTCCTGGCCGCCTACGGTTGCACGCGCGAGCTGCCCCGCGACCGAGCCAATCGCGGCGCGCGCCTCGCCTAGCGTCAGCCCGGCCCACCACGTCAGATCCTGCACCGTCGCCGGCCCGTGGCCGGTAAAGTAGCGCAGCGCCAGCATGGCCAGCGCCTCGTCGCGCGCTAGCGCAGGCGCGGCCGGCAGCCACTCTTCGAGCAGCACAAAGGTGGGCTGCTTGCCCGCGCGCGCGCCGAAGCAGATCAGGCGCTCGTGCGCGAGGTAGCCGAGGATGTGCAGCCCACGCGAGCCGCCTGTGGCGATGCCGGCCTGCTCAAGCTGCTCGTACAGCGCGCTGCGCGTCAGCTGGCGCCCGCCCACCAGCGCGCCAGCCACCACCTTCGCGCTTGCCGCGAGCGCCGCTGCGTCGATGCCCAACTCGCGACGGCGCGCGCCGCTGCGCGATACCACGCGCGACGCCAGCAGCTCAAGCATCCAGCGCGCGTCGGCCGCCGCCACAATGTGCAGCGTGCCGCGCATTGGCCAGGTTCGCACAATCTCGCGCTCGGCCAGCGCCTGCTCGATTGCCGGCTCGGTCGCGCCAGGCGTGCGCAGGCCCACCGCCCACAGCGCGCCAAGGTAGTCTTGCGCCTGCACCGCGCCGAGCCGCGCCACCGCCTCGGCAGCGCGCGCAGCGCCGGGGTGGGCTATGTGCTGGCTGGCGAGCCTGGCCAGCGCAATATCGCCAACCGAAGCAATCGTCATCGTTCCAGCTCGCCCTCGCTGGCCAGCGGCAGATCGACAGTAAACGTACTGCCGCGATGTTCTTCGCTGGCCACGCTAATCGTGCCGCCGTGCAGCGCCACGAGCTCTTTCACCAGGTAGAGGCCCACGCCCAGCCCGCTAATATGCTGCGCGTCGACATTCGCCGCGCGGTAGAAGCGCTGGAACAGGTGCGGCAGCTCGGATGGCGGTATGCCGATCCCCGGGTCGATCACCGCGATACGCGCAACAGTGCCTGAGCAGCTGGCGTGCACCCGCACCGCTCCGCCGGCCGGGCTATACTTGATCGCGTTTTCGATCAGATTCTGCAGCACCTGGTCGAGCCGTAGCTCGTCGCCCTGGATCAGCAGCGGCGCCGCCGGGCCCTCGTAGACGACCGTATGGCGCGTCAGGGTCGTCTGGATCTCGCTGACCACGCGGCGCGCCAGCGCGCCAACGTCGAGCAGCGTGCGGTTGATCTGCAACCGCTCGGCGTGCAGCCGCGAGATATCGAGCTGCAGCAGCACCAGCCTGCGCAGCCGCTCGACCTGATCGACGATCACTTTAAGGTTGTGCTGCTCGCGCTCGGCCAGCAGGCTATCGCGCGTGGTGCGGCGCAGCAGCAGCTGGGCATTGCCCAGCAGGGCGGTGAGCGGCGTGCGCAGCTCGTGGGCCATCACCGTCAGGAAGGTATCGCGCATGCGCACGGCCTCGGCCATCTGGTCGCGCGCCGCGCGCTCGATCGCAAGCTGCTGCTCGTGGGCACGCAGCTGCTCGCGCGCGGCCTCGGCATTGCGGCGCTCGGTCAGGTCGCGCGTCACTTTGCCAAAGCCGCGCAGCCGCCCATCCGCGTCGTGGAGCGCGGTGATAATAACATTGGCCCAGAAGCGCGAGCCATCCTTGCGTAGCCGCCAGCCCTCTTCTTCGTAGCGGCCCTGCGTGCTGGCGATCAGCAGCTCGCGCGCGGGCTTGTCGTCGGCGATATCTTCGGGCGGGTAGAAGATCGAGAAGTGCTTGCCGATGATCTCGGCGGCACTGTACCCTTTGATCAGCTGCGCCCCGGTATTCCAGCTCACAATTATGCCGCTGGTGTCGAGCATGAAGATCGCGTAATCGCGCACGCCCTCGACCAGCAGTCGAAAGCTTTCGTGATCGGCCGCGCCGATTGCGTCGCCCGCCTGCCTTGGCCCGGCACTGGCTGGCTGCGCCGGCTTGCCTGAAGATCTTCCCATGGGTTTCCTTTTACCGGCGCGCTCGGGCCGCACCAGCGTATGCTATGCCTCGATCCGGTTCGCGGTGAAGTAGATATGCCAGGGGCCGCAGCCGCGAAGAAATGGCTGTATCAGCGCGCGCTCGGCCTGGATGGTATGGTCGAGATCGTGCGTGGCCCACTCGTGCAGCAGCTGGCCGAGCGTCACCGGGCCAAGCTCGCTGTGGATGCCCTGGTTGGCGAACATTGCCTCGTTCACCGTCGCCAGCGCGGCAAGGTTGGCGGCCCGCAGCTCGGCAAAGCTGGCGGCCAGCTCCGCAGGCTGGCGGCTCGCCGCGCCCTGCGTGCCCTGCGTGCCTGGGTCGAACGCCGGGATATCGCGCCCGTCGCGCAACGCCGCCAGCCGCACCGGGAAGACCAGCCGCTCGGTATCGAGCAGGTGCTCGAGGCACTCCAGCGCCGACCACTCGCCGGCGGCGGGGCGCTCGGCCAGCAGCTCGGCGTCCACCGTCGCCGCCAGCTGGCTCCAGCGCAGCGGCGTGGTCTCGAGAATCGCTCGAATACGGGCTAGGGCATCGCTCATACGCTCCTCTTTTCGTTTCGATGACGCTGCCGGTATTCTATCACCGAATAGCCGCACAATGTCGGCCAGCAGCCGATTTCGAAATCAATGCCGGACGCCCAAATTACTTTCAAACCCGCGCTCGATTGCTCGCAGCGGCTTCCAGTTGCCCTGTTCATCGGCCGGCTATGCTGCTAAACTTGTACCTAATTTCTCAAAGAATCGGCCTCGACCACAGCATTCCATTGCTCACCCGGCAACGACCGGCCGCGCGATGATGCGCGCCACAACGGCAGAAATGGAGGCGCTATGAGCCACGATCCCCTCGATCTTCAGGCCATTGATTATGTCGAGTTCTATGTCGGCAACGCACGCCAGGCCGCGCACTTCTACCGCGCCACGCTGGGCCTGCAGCCGATCGCCTACGCCGGGCTCGAAACCGGCGTGCGCGACCGGGCCTCGTATGTGCTTCAGCGGCGCAATGTGCGCTTCGTGCTGAGCGCGCCGCTGCGGCCCGACCCCACCCACCCGATCGCGCAGCATATCGCGCGCCACGGCGATGGCGTGAAAGACATCGCGCTGCGCGTGGCCGACGCAGCGGCGGCCTACGCCGAGGCGCTGCGCCGTGGCGCGCGCGGCGTCCAGCCGCCCACGGTGCTGGAAGACGCGCACGGCCGGGTGGTGAAGGCCAGCATCGCCACCTATGGCGACACCATCCACAGCTTCGTCGAGCGCGACGGCTACGAAGGCCCGTTTATGCCCGGCTACCGCCGGATCGAGAACCCGGCGCCCGCGCCCGAAACCGGCATCGCCGCGATCGACCACATTGTCGGCAATGTCGAGCTGGGCAAGATGAACGAGTGGGTGGCGTTCTACGCCCGCATTCTCGGCTTCGAGCAGCTGCTGCACTTCGACGACCAGGATATCAGCACCGAGTACTCGGCGCTGATGAGCAAGGTAATGGCCGACGGCAGCGGCAAGATCAAGTTCCCGATCAACGAGCCGGCCGAGGGGCGCAAGAAGAGCCAGATCGACGAGTACCTGGAGTTCTACGGCGGCCCTGGCGCGCAGCATATCGCGCTGGCCAGCGCCGACATCATCGCCAGCGTCGACGCGCTGTGCGCCGCCGGCATCAGCTTTCTGCGCGTCCCCGACTCGTACTACGACGAGCTGCCCGCGCGCGTCGGCCCGATCAAAGAAGACCTGCGGGCGCTGGCGCAGCGCGGCATCCTGGTCGATCGCGACGACGAGGGCTACCTGCTGCAGATCTTCAGCCAGCCGCTGCAGGATCGGCCGACCGTGTTTCTCGAGATCATTCAGCGGCGCGGCAGCCGCAGCTTCGGCAAGGGCAACTTCAAGGCGCTGTTCGAGGCGCTCGAGCGCGAGCAGGCGCTGCGCGGCAACCTCTAGCGGCGGCCCGCGCTCTGTGCGAGCAGCAGCTCGTTCTCAATCGCACTGCGCCCCGCGGTGGGGCGCCGGCAGAAAGGAGAGCCATGCCATTCTACCATCGGCTCGGCGCGATACCGCACAAGCGCCACACGCAGTTTCGCAAGCCCGACGGCGGGCTGTTCCGCGAGGAAGTGATGGGGCTCGAGGGGTTTCACGGCGTGCAGTCGCTGCTGTATCATCACTTTTTGCCGCCGCGCGTGCTGCGCGCCGAGGCGCTTGGCCCCGCCGCCAGCAGCTACACCGAGTTCGGCGCGCTGCGCCACCGCGCCTTCGGCACCGCCGCCGTGCCAGCCGGCGACGACCCGGTGGGCGCGCGGCAGACGCTGCTGGGCAACGCCGACGTAACGCTCGGCGTCAGCGTAGCGACGCGCAGCATGGGCTACTTCTACCGCAACGCGCAGGCCTACGAGGTCTGGTTCGCGCACGAGGGCAGCGGCGTGCTGCGCTCGCAGTTCGGCCGGCTGGCATTTGGCCCAGGCGACTACCTAGTGATACCGTTCGGCACCACGTGGCAGATCGAGCTAGCCGAGCAGCCGGCGCGCTTCTTCGTGATCGAGGCGCGTGGCGAGGTGCATACGCCACGGCGCTACCGCAACGAGTTCGGCCAGCTGCTCGAGCACGCGCCATTCTGCGAGCGCGACTTCCGCGCGCCCTCCGAGCTCGAAACCCACACCGAGCGCGGCGAATTCGAGCTGCGCATCAAGGTGCGCGACGCGCTCACCCGCCATACCCTCGACTACCACCCTTTCGACGTGGTGGGCTGGGACGGCTACCTGTTCCCCTACGCCTTCAGCATTCACGATTTCGAGCCGATCACCGGGCGCGTTCACCAGCCGCCGCCGGTGCACCAGACATTCGCCGGGCCGAATTTCGTGGTCTGCTCGTTTGTGCCGCGCCTGTTCGACTACCACCCCGAGGCCATTCCAGCGCCCTACAACCACTCGAACGTGAACTCCGACGAAGTGATATACTACTGCGACGGCAACTTCATGTCGCGCAAGGGCATCGAGAAGTACGACATCACGCTGCACCCCAGCGGCCTACCGCATGGGCCGCAGCCCGGCGCCACCGAGGCGTCGATCGGCGCGAAGCAGACGGCCGAGCTGGCGGTGATGGTCGACACATTCCACCCGCTGCACGTCACGCCTGTGGCGCTTGAGCTGGAGAAACCCGAGTATATGCGCTCGTGGCTTGCAGGCGACGGCAGCTAGCGTTAACTCCGTTTGATCGCTCGCTTTTGCGATGCCCTGCCTGGCTTCGCAAAAAGAAATTTCGGGGGTGGCGAAGCCGCCCCCGAACCCCAACATAAAGCCGGATGTGGCACTACACAGCAGGTGGCGCGCCAATGAAGACAACCTACGAGCAGGCAATCGCGCTTCAGGCTGCGTGGGTTAGCGCCGGGCATGCGCCCGACATATGCTGCTGCTGCGGCGCGCGCGTGCCCGATGGTGTGCAGGGCTGCTACAAGCTCTTCAGCGAAGTCGCAGTAGCCGGGCCAGCGCTGGGCGCGCCGCCAGCCGCCGGCATCTACCGGCTGAACGCCCACACGCTTCAGCACCCCGAGATTCATGGGAAGACAAACAATGCCGCACACCTGGTCTGGCTGTGCTGGGTATTCGAGTTTGGCGGCGATACGAATGCGCCCAGCGGCCCGCCCTGGTGGCGGCGTGCCCGGCGCGGCGAGGTTGTGGAATTGGCCGCACCTACGGCGCGCGGCGCCCTGACAGTTGCCGATGTGGCGCGCGCCACCGACCCGGCCGAGTACCTCGCACTGACCGAAGCCTGGGCGCGCACGGTATATGCCGCGTGGCACGCGCATCACGGCTGGGCTAAGCGCGCGGTGGAGCGCCAATGGTCGCCCTAGCAGCGCGCCCTGCTCTCACCAATGCCTCATCTAACCTGGCCGGCTTCTTAGACGTTTCTTAGCTTCTGGCAGTATCCTATCCAGCAGCGTTGCGCGAGAACCGCAGCGTGGTGAACTCGCAGCATAGGAGCAGAAGCGATGGCTCGTCGCACTTCTTTTGGTAATCAGGTGCTCCGCGCAAGCCTCAAGTCGTCGGTGGCAACTGCGGCGGTGGTGGCGACCCTCGGCGGGTGGGCCGCGTTCGGCCTAGCCGACCAGCCGAGCGCCAGCGCGCAGGCACAGCCGGTAGCCCAGGCGCCGGCCCAGCCAGGCGCATTCGCCCAACCGCATACGCGCCGCCAGCGCCTGCCAGGCGGCCAGAACCCCTACGGCACCGGCGGCAATAGCTCGCCCGCGCCGCAGATCGGCGGCACGGCGCCGCAGGCTTTCCCGAACCAGGGCAGCACATACCGCCGGCCAATTACCCGCACTCATTCGTCGCGCTGAGGCCGCCGTGCAGCAACGTGAATTCCAAGCGATGGGCTGCCACATGTTGGCAGTGGTAGACGCCGAAGGCCCCGCCGCCGAGGCGCGCCTGGCTGCGGTGCCCGGCTGGTTCGCCGAGTGGGAGCAGGTGCTCAGCCGCTTTCGCGCCGACAGCGAGCTTGCGCGCCTGAACGGCGCCGGCCGGGCCATGCGCGTGAGCGCAACGCTCTGGCAGGTTCTTCAGCAGGCGCTCGCCGCCGCGCACCAGAGCGATGGGCTGGTGCGGCCAACCCTGCTGGCCGCGCTCGAGGCCGCCGGCTACGATCGCTCGTTCGACACGCTCGGCCGCGAGGCCGGCGCGGCACTGAACAGCGTCGCGCCGCCCGCCCCCACCGACTGGCGAACGATCCGGCTCGACGCACGCTCGCGTATCGTCACGCTTCCCGCCACCATGCGCCTCGACCTCGGCGGCGTGGCGAAGGGCTGGTCGGCCGAGCAAGCCGCGCGGCGCCTGCGATCCGCCGGCCCGGCGCTTGTCGATGCCGGCGGCGACATCGCCGTGAGCGGCCCGATGGCCGATGGCTCGCCCTGGCCGATCGCGGTGGCCAACCCGCTTGCCGCCGAGAGCTCGCTCGGCACACTGCTGCTACCGCGCGGCGCGGTGGCCACCTCGGGCCGCGACTATCGCCGCTGGCGCCAAGGCGAGCACGAGCAGCACCACATTATCGACCCGCGCACCGGCAGCCCGGCCGTCACCGATGTGCTCTCGGCCACTGTCGTGGCGCCCAACTGCACTGCCGCCGAAACAGCCGCGAAGGTCGCGTGCATCCTAGGGGGCGCGCGCGGGCTCGCCTGGATCGACGCGCGCCCCGAGCTAGCCGGCTTGCTGGTGCTTGGCGACGGCCGCGTTCTGCTGAGCCAGCGCATGCCCGGCTACCTTGAGCCCGGCAGCATCGCCTACCATGCCGCCCGCATAGCCCCAGCGGAGGAACAAAGGTGAAATCGACCCTGCCGAGCCGCTCGATCCAGCCGCCCGCGCCTGCCGAACCACAGTCGCTCGCCGCGCCCGCAGCCGACCCGCTTGACCGGCTGCTGCTGGCGATCATCCCGATCCTGGTGGCGTTGCTGGTTGGCGTCCTGATGCTGGGGGCGATAGGCGTGCTCTTGCTAGCACGTGGCGCTGGCGCACTTGGCGCGGTGCTGCTGAGCCAGCATAGCGCCTGGTACCTGACGCGCGCCAGCGCCATGGTGTCGTACGTGCTGCTGTGGTGGTCGATGGCGCTAGGCCTGGCGATCACCAACCGCATGGCCCGCGCCTGGCCGGGCGGCCCGACGCTGGGCGACCTGCACGAGCACGCCAGCCTGCTGGGGGTAGGCTTCGCGGCGATCCACGCGCTCACGCTGCTGGCCGATCGCTACATTGGCTACTCGCTGGCCCAGATCCTGATCCCATTTGCCAACACCAGCTACCGCCCATTGTGGGTCGGCATCGGGCAGATCAGCTTCTACCTGACCGTGCTGGTGACATTTACCTTCTACGTGCGGCGCTGGATCAGCACGCGGCTGTGGCGAGCGATCCATTACCTCAGCTTTGCCGCGTTTGCCCTGGCATTGGCGCACGGCGTCTGGAGCGGCACCGACAGCGCGGCCGGCTGGGCCAACAGCCTGTACGTGCTCAGCGCGCTGCTGCTGGTTGGGCTGACACTGTACCGCGTTCTGAGAGGCCCGCGCGGCGCGGCCGGCCCGGCTCGCCTGGCACAGTAGCCGGCAAATACTCACTCTTTCTGGCGGGTGGCGGCCACGAATGTGGCCGCCACCCG
>CALLYN010000084.1 GCA_937858455.1 uncultured Kouleothrix sp. | reverse complement strand
GTGCCGGGCCGGGGGCAGCCCGCGCCCGCAAGCCCAGCCGCAGCCAGGCCAGCCGGCCAGATCGACCAGCCGGCCTGGCGTGCAAACCTGCGCCTGATCGGCCTGATGCTGCTGATCTGGGCCGGCGTATCGTTTGTGCCGGCCGCGCTCTCGCCGCAGCTCAACCAGCTGCAGATCCTGACCGGCTTCCCGCTCGGCTACTACATGGGCGCCCAGGGCTCGCTGGTGGTGTTTCTCGGGCTGATCACCGCCTACGCCTGGCGCGCAGCCCACCTCGAGCGCCGCCTCACCGCGCTGCGCCTGCCCGAGGGCACGCGCGCCGGCCGGGCCGGCATCCGCCGCCTGGGCATCATCTACATCCTGTTCACCGCCGGCTTCATCCTGTTCGCGCTGCTGGTGGGCACGCTTGAGCAGCGCTTCAGCCTGCCGGCGGCCTTCAGCGGCTGGGCGCTGATGATCGTCATGATCGGCTTGTACGCGGTGATCGGCATCGCCAGCCGCACCCGCAACCTCGACGAGTACTTCGTAGCCGGGCGCCGCATCCCGGCCTTCTTCAACGGCATGGCCATCGGCGCCGACTGGATGAGCGCGGCCTCGTTCATTTCGCTTGCCGGCACGCTGTGGCTGCTGGGCTACGAGGGCCTGGCCTACATCATGGGCTGGACGGGCGGCTACGTGCTGCTGGCGCTGCTGCTGGCGCCCTACCTGCGCAAGTTCGGCCAGTACACCATCCCCGATTTTGTGGCCACGCGCTACGAGGGCCACCGGCCGCGCGTGGTGGCGGCGGTGATCGGCGTGATCATCTCGTTCACCTACCTCACCGCGCAAGTCACCGGCATCGGCATTATCATGAGCCGCTTTCTGGGCGTGAACTACCTGGCCGGCGTGACGATCGGCCTCGGCGCGGTGCTGTTCTGCTCGTACCTCGGCGGCATGCGCGCGATCACCTGGACGCAGGTGGCCCAGTGCATTGTGCTGCTGATCGCCTACCTCACCCCCGTCACCATCCTGTCGTTCCGCTCGACTGGCGTGCCCATCCCGCAGATCATGTACGGCGAGGCGCTGCAGCAGATCACGCAGCTCGAAGCGGCGCAGGGCATCACCAGCTCGTATGTCACGCCATTCAACAACTGGACGCCCTGGAACTTCATGGCGCTGATGTTCTGCCTGATGGTCGGCACCGCCGGCCTGCCGCACATTCTGATCCGCTTCTACACCGTGCCCGATGTCGGCGCGGCCCGCCGCAGCGTGGCCTGGGCCATGCTGTTCATCTGCCTGCTGTACTTCACCGCGCCGGCCTACGCGGCGTTCTCGCGGCTCGAGGTGATGAAAAATGTCGTCGGCAAGCCGGTCACCGCCGTGCCCGAGTGGGCCGTCAACTGGGCGAATGTCGGCCTGATCGAGTACACCGACCTGACCACGCTCGAGCACACGCCGATCGCGCAGCTGCCGCGCTGGGCCGACCGGCTGGTGCAGAGCGGGGATCTGGTGATCGACGACCGCGACGGCGATGGGCTGATCGGCATGAGCGAGCTGAGCGGCCCGGCCACGCGCCCTACCGCCACCGCCAACCCGACCGATGGCATCCTGCAGTTCGATGAGCTGAAGATCGACCCCGACGTGGTGGTGCTGGCCACGCCCGAGATCGCCGGCCTGCCGCACACCGTCGCCGCGCTGGTGGCGGCCGGCGGGCTGGCGGCGGCGCTCTCGACCGCCGACGGGCTGCTGATGGTGATCGCCTCGGCGCTCTCGCACGACCTGTACACCCGCACGTTTTACCCGGCCAGCGCCACGCGCGAGCGCCTGCTGATCGGCCGCGCGATGATGTTTCTGGTGGCGGTGGCGGCGGCATTCGCGGCCACGCGGCGCCTGCCGCTGATCGTGCAGCTGGTGGCGTGGGCGTTCTCGTTCGCCGCGGCGACGTTTTTCCCCATCCTGGTGCTGGGCATCTTCTGGAAGCGCGCCAATGGCCGCGGCGCGGTGGCCGGCATGATCGCCGGGCTGCTGACGACGCTGCTGTATATGCTGCTGAATGTGCGCGACCCGGATTTCAATGTGCTTGGCATTACCAATGTGGCCGCTGGCGTGTTCGGCGTGCCCGTAAACTTCCTGGTGACGATCATCGTCAGCAAGCTTACCC
Source organism: uncultured Kouleothrix sp. (assembly GCA_937858455.1). GTDB lineage: Bacteria > Chloroflexota > Chloroflexia > Chloroflexales > Roseiflexaceae > Kouleothrix. The sequence continues at coordinate 1,374 of CALLYN010000084.1, read as the reverse complement.
CCCCGCCCTCGCCCGAGACACAGCATCTCGTCGATACGCTACGCTAGAGCTAGGGCTTTTTGCTATAAGAGCCTGTTTGAACAGGGGTGCGCGAGGGTGTCATAGCCCCTCGCACTGCCCTTCTGGCGGGTGGCGGCCACATTCGTGGCCGCCACCCACCAGAACGAGTGATAGTTGGAGGAACTTCGTCCCTCCAAACTACCCTTTTCAGACAGCTTCCCAGGACAAACGCGGTTGGCGCGCTCTGCCGCAGGCTCAATCGCATACCCTGAGGAAGCTGAATCACGCAGGTGCGTAACTCCTAGCTGTTTACGCTGCCGCCAACCTTTACACAATCTTTACAGATCATAGCGGCTGGGCTTGCTGTGACGCACTCGCGCTGTGAAGCGCGCGCCGCGCATATTTACACAAAATTCACCATAACCTTGATCGGGCTTGACAATCAGCCTCTATTATTCCAGCATCACGAAACGACCCTGAAGCAAATACCTCTGGCGCTCGTGTGCGCATGCCCGCAATGTTTTGGCCAGAACAGTGCGCTGCGTACCCGCCAGCTATGCTCAGCACCGGCGAGCGCGAGTGGCGCGACACTTGGCGGCGAGCCGCGGCACAACAACGGCAGATATTGCTTGAGTGTGGCATGAAGGAGGTTAATGGCACACATAGCCCTGGCTCCCGAACCATCGCAGACCGCCGAAACCGAACGCATCAACGCAGTGACGCAAAAGCCGTAAGCTCAAAGGAGACATTTGTATGGCTACGATGGCACGCGCCGTACCCTCTACCGCAGTCGACACCCGCACAATCTGGAAGGTCATCCTTGCCTCCGCGCTGGGCACGATGATTGAGTGGTACGACTTCTACATCTTCGGCAGCTTGGCGACAGTGATCGCCAGCAAGTTCTTCCCAGCCGAAAACGCCACCGCGGCACTCCTCTCGACCCTCGCGACTTTTGGCGCCGGCTTTGCGGCGCGCCCGTTCGGCGCGCTGGTGTTCGGGCGCATCGGCGACCTGGTTGGCCGCAAGTATGCCTTCCTTGTGACGCTGCTGATCATGGGCGGCGCCACCACGCTGATCGGCTTGCTGCCGACCTACGCGTCGATCGGCATCCTGGCCCCAATCCTTCTGGTATTCATCCGGATCATGCAGGGCCTGGCGCTCGGCGGCGAGTACGGCGGCGCGGCAGTGTACGTGGCCGAGCACGTGCCCGACAACAAGCGCGGCTACTACACCAGCTTCATCCAGATCACCGCGACGCTGGGCCTGTTCGTGTCGCTGGCGGTGATCCTGATTGTGCGCGGCTCGATGCCGACGGCTGCCTTCGCCGACTACGGCTGGCGCATTCCGTTCCTGCTGTCGATCCTCTTGGTGGGC
>CALLYN010000083.1 GCA_937858455.1 uncultured Kouleothrix sp. | reverse complement strand
GTCTTTGTCGAAGATGATGAGTTCTCCTGCTCGCTCTCCTCCGCTAAAGAAAGCCGAAATTCGTGGATGTGCCATAAACTTAGATCACCTTCTGAACATTCTCGACCGCGAACTCGAACGTAAAATCGAGAGCCTCGATAATATCACGTTTATCCTGCGAAGGCATACTTCAAGAGACTCGGAAAGTCCAAATCATCGGGCTTGAGAGCTAGCCGAATTTGTGCCAACCGCCGCTTTCGCCTATACTGGTAGCGCACCAACCGCATTGAAACACCAGAAGAGGCGACACAATGGCGTATTCGTCGTTGATCGGCGCGCGTGTCAAGCGCAAAGAAGATCCGCGGCTGATCGTTGGCTCTGGCAGCTACGTCGGCGACATCAAGCTCCCTGGCATGCACTACGTGGCGTTTGTGCGCAGCCCGTACGCGCACGCGCGCATTGGCGGCATCGACGCCGCAGCCGCGCTACGCCGCCCCGGCGTGGTCGCCGTCGTCACCGGCGCCGACCTGCTGCCGCTGTGCGGGCCAATGCCGATCGGTGGCGGCGAGGGCGGCGCGGTCGCCGACCCGGCCAGCGATACCCGGCCGACGCACTACGCGCTTTCGATCGACCGCGTGCGCCACGTCGGCGAGGCGGTGGCCGCAGTGATCGCCGCGTCGCCGACGATTGCCGTCGACGCCGCAGCCGATGTGGTTGTCGACTGGCAGCCGCTGCCCGCCGTGGCGGATATGCTCAAGGCGCTGGAAGACGGCGCGCCGCAGCTGTTCGAGAGCATGCCGCGCAATATCGACCACGTCTGGACGCGCAAGCGCGGCGACGCCGACGCGGCCTTCGCCGCCGCCGAGCGCGTCGTCAGCCAGCGTATCCTCAGCCAGCGCCTCTCGGGCGTGCCCATGGAGGGCCGCGCAGTGGTTGCCGCACCCGACCCGACCACCGGCGGCCTGACGGTATGGACGAGCTGCCAGGGGCCGCACCTCAACCGCGGCAACCTGGCCAAGGTGCTGGGCCTCGACGAGAATCAGATCCGCGTGATCGCCCCCGATGTCGGCGGCGGCTTTGGCGTGAAGATCTACACCTACCCCGAGGAGATCGCGCTGGCCGCGCTGGCGCGCGCCTACCGCCTGCCGCTGCGCTGGGCCGAGACGCGCATGGAGCACATGGCCGCGACTGCCCACGGCCGCGCCCAGGTCGCCGACATCGACTTGGCGGTGCAGGGCGATGGCACGATCACCGGCATGCGCATGCGTGTCGTCGGCGACCTGGGCGCCTACCCGGTCGACCCGGTGATCCCCGAGCTGACCGGCCAGATGGCGGTCGGCGTCTACGCCATCCCGGCGGTCGACATCGAGATTACCTGCGTCTACACCAACACCACGCCGGTGGCGGCCTACCGTGGCGCCGGCCGGCCCGAGGCGGCCTACTATATCGAGCGCATGATCGACCTGGTGGCCGCCGAGCTGGGGCTCGACCCGATCGAGGTGCGCCGCAAGAACTTCATCGCGCCCGAGCGCTTCCCCTACAAGACGCCCTGCGGCCCGCTGTATGATAGCGGCGAGTACGACAAGGCGCTGACGCGCGCGCTGGAGATCGCCGATTACGCCGGGCTGCGCGCCGAGCAGCAGCGCCGCCGCGCGGCCGGCGACCAGGGCACGCTGCTTGGCATCGGCGTGGCGTGCTATGTCGAGATGTGCGGCTTTGGCCCGTACGAAAGCGCGGTGGTGCGCGTCGACCCGACCGGCACCGTCACGGTGTTCACCGGCATCTCGCCGCACGGCCAGGGCGGCGGCACCACCTTCGCGCAGCTCGTCGCCGACGAGCTCGGCGTCGCCTTCGACAAGATCGTCGTCAAGTACGGCGACACCGGCAACACGCCGATGGGCCAGGGCACCATGGGCAGCCGCAGCATTGCGGTGGGCGGCTCGGCGCTGGTGCGCGCGGCCGGCAAGGTGCGCGACAAGGTGCGCCAGATTGCGGCGCACATGCTCGAGGCCGCGCCCGACGATATTGTGCTCGAGGCCGGGCGCTACCAGGTGCGCGG
>CALLYN010000082.1 GCA_937858455.1 uncultured Kouleothrix sp. | reverse complement strand
TCGTAGCACTCGATGCGCGCGGGCAGGCCGGGCAGGCCCAGCAGGTCGCGGATCTCGCTGAGGCTGGCCACGGCCTTCTGCTCGGTGTTGAGCCACTGCAGCCGGATCTCTTCGAGCTTCTGGCGCGCGTTCTGCTCGGCCAGCTCGATCAGCTTGCGCTTCTCGCCGCGGCGCGGCACCTGGATCTCGACCTTGTGGCCGCCCTTCTGAGCCAGCCACTGCTCGATGATCACGGGCTCCTCGACGTGGTCGGCCAGCAGGATGTTCGGCGGCACCTGGGCGGCGCTATCGTAGAATTGCGTGAGAAACGACGAGAGCAGCTGGGCGTCGCCTTCGTCTTCGGTATTCTGCAGCGCGAAGGGCTCGGAGCCGATCAGCTTGCCGCCGCGGATGTAGAAAACCTGCACCACTGCCGAGCCATTCTCACGCGCAAACGCGATCACGTCCTGGTCGGTGTCGACGGTGCGCAGCACCTGCTGGCGCTGGCTGATCTGCTCGATGTCGCGGATCTGATCGCGGAGGTAAGCGGCGCGCTCGTACTCCATGTTCTCGGCGGCGGCGGCCATGCTGCGCCGCAGGTCGCGCACGATCTGCTCGCTCTTGCCTTCGAGAAAGCGGCACACCGACTCGATCGTGGCGCGGTACTCTTCGCGCGCGACCAGCCCTGGCACGCACGGCCCGAGGCAGCGGTGGATGTCGTGGTACATGCACGGCTTGCCAAGCTTGCGGTGGCGGTTGAACTTGTCGTCCTTGCAGTCGTAGGGCGGGCGAAACGCGAACAGCCGGTTGAGCTCTTTCAGCACGCGCCGCACCGTGCCTGCGCTGGAGTACGGGCCGAAGTAGCGCGAGCCATCGTCGGGGGTGTTGCGGGTGCTGAACACCCGCGGCCAGGGCTCGTGCAGCGTCACGCGGATGAATGGGTAGCTCTTGTTATCCTTCAGCAGGATGTTGTACTTGGGCTGGTGCTGCTTGATCAGGTTCATCTCGAGCAGCAGCGCCTCGAGCTCGGAGCTGGTGATGATGATCTC
>CALLYN010000081.1 GCA_937858455.1 uncultured Kouleothrix sp. | reverse complement strand
CGGCGGCACGTAGCCGCTCGCCCGGCCGCCACTCGGCCAGCGCCGGCAGGTTGCCAAGCACAGCTGCGAGCCGCTGCTGGTGCCCTTCGGCCACCAGCCGCCGCCAGTACGCGTCGTCGGCCACGGCCGGCGCAATCGCCTTCAGCGCCTGGGCAAACATGGCCGGGTCGGCCTTCAGCGCGCGCTGTCGCGCCTCGGCGCCTTCAGGCAGCGGCATCCCATCGACCCAAGGCGGCGCCACTGCCACGAGCGTGCGCGCGCGCTCGGGCTGCTCGAGCGCGAGCTGCAGCACCACCGCGCTGCCAAGCGAATGGCCCACCAGGTGCGCGCTCGCGAGCCCCAGCGCATCCATAAACGCGGCAAGGTCGGCGGCCAGCGCGGCCACGCTGTAGCTCGAATCAGGCCCGGCGGTCTGGCCGCGCCCGCGCATATCGTAGGCCAGGCCGCGCCAGCCCTGCGGCAAGCGCGCCAGCGCCGGCTCCCACCAGCTGGCGCTAGCCCAGTTGCCATGCACAAACACGATCGGCTCGCCCGCGCCGTGCTCGAGGTAGTGCACGCGCAGGTCGCCAGCATCGACAAACGGCATCACGCCCTCGCTCTGTTCTGATTTGACAAGATTTACGCGGTCGCCTGCGATATGGGCTTGTTGTGCCTGCGGCAGCATGGTACTGTTCTTTCCTTTGTGCTGAGATGTTGGCGCTTTGCGCCAACATCTCAGCACCATCCATGAAAAAGTACCGCTCTGCCGAAGGCAAAAACGCGCACCGCGTAAGTCCTGTGATTTGACCGCCCTCTCGCCGCAGCGAGGAATAGCCGGGCTATGCGCCGTAGCGGCGCTGCAGCTCAAGCTTATCGACCTTGCCCGCGCCGGTGCGCGGCAGCTCGGGCGCCAGCACCACGCGCTTAGGGATCTTGTAGCGCGCCAGGCGCTCGCGGCAGAAGGCGAGCAGCTCGTCTTCGGCCAGCGCGCTGCCCGGCCGCGCCACCACCACCGCACGGCCAACCTCGCCCCAGGCGGCGTCGGGCACGCCGATCAGCGCGGCTTCGGCCACGGCCGGGTGCGCGGCCAGCACATTCTCGACTTCGGCCGGGTAGATGTTTTCGCCGCCCGAGATAATAACATCTTTCAGCCGCCCGACGATCCAGTGGCAGCCCTCGGCGTCGCGCCGCGCCAGGTCGCCGGTGTGCAGCCAGCCATTCACGATCGCGCTGGCGGTATCGTCGGGCCGGTTCCAGTAGCCGGCGCACATGTGCGGCCCGCGGATCAGCAGCTCGCCCGGCTCGTCGGCCGCGCACTCGCGCCCGTCGGGGGCTACAATGCGGGTGTCGATGTGCATCAGCGGGAAGCCGACCGCCCCAGGCTTGCGGCGCACGTCGGCGCGCGGCAGCCAGAAGGTGTTTGGCCCGGCCTCGGTGAGGCCATAGCCGGTCTTGAAGTCGACGCCGCGCTCCCAGAAACGCTCGAACACCGGCAGCGGGCAGGGCGCGCCGCCGCTGATCACCAGCTTCAGCCGGCTCCAATCGGCCTCGGGCCAGCGCGCGTGCTGCTGCAGCGCGATGAACATCGTCGGCACGCCAAAGAACAGCGTCACGCCCGCGTCGCGCACCAGGTCGTACACCTGGTCGCAGTCGAAGCCACGGCAGACGATCGAGGTGCCGCCGATGTGTACGAGCGGCGCGGTGAACACGTTCAGGCCGCCGGTATGGAACAGCGGGGCATTCAGAATGGCGACATCATCGGGCGCGAGGCCCCAGCTGGTGTTGGTGTTGATCGCGTTCCACGTGATCGCGCGGTGGGTCAGCAGCGCGCCCTTGGGCAGGCCGGTGGTACCGCCGGTATAGCAGATCACCCACGCGTCATTCCAGCCCACATCGACCGGCGGTGGCGGCGCGTCGGGCAGCGCGTCACGCTCGGCGAATGGCGTGTCGGCAGGGTGGGCGAGCGCCGGGCCAAGCGCCACGAACCGCACGCCGGGCG
>CALLYN010000080.1 GCA_937858455.1 uncultured Kouleothrix sp. | reverse complement strand
CAGGTGCAGCGCGGGCTGCGTGCGGCGCCTGCGGCGCGCGACGATTTTGCGGCGCAGCCGGCCGCGCGCCTGCCCGACGACCAGCTTGCGCCGGCGTTTGTCGAAAGCTATACCGTGAACGAGGGCGAGACGCTCGGCCAGATCGCTGCGCAGTACCACCTCGACGTCGCGACGCTATTCTGGTCGAACGACATGGGCGCGGCGAATGTATTTGCCGCCGGCCAGGAGCTGCGCATCCCGCGCCTGAAGGGCCTACCGTATATCGTGGCCGAGGGCGATACACTGGCCGGGCTGGCCGAGCGCTTCAAAGTGCGCCCGCAGGCGATCACGCTGCTGCGCGCCAATGGCGTAGCGGCCGACCAGCCGCTGCCGGTTGGCCGCGAGATCTTTATTCCGGGCGGAACTGAGCCCTACCCAGCCGATGTGCTCGCGCGGCTTGGCGGCGAGGCCGGGGTCGCCGCGATGGCGGCGGTGGCGGCTGGCACCGTGCGCGAGGCCGATACCAATTTGCGCGCCGGTCCCAGCCGCGATTATGACAAGCTCGGCGTGCTCGACGCCGGCCGCCGGCTGGAGCTGATCGCGCGCCACGGGCAGTGGGTGAAGGTGGCGGACAGCAGCCAGGCCGGCTGGGTACGCGCCGACCTGCTTGGGCTAAGCGAGGATCAGGTTGCGAGCCTGGCAGAAACCAACGATTTCCCGCCGCCGCCGGTGCGCTGGGTTTGGCCAACCCATGGCGAGATCACGTCGCCGTTCGGCTGGCGCTCGGCGCCGTACCGCAGCTTCCACGACGGGCTGGATATCGCGAACGCAGCCTGGACCGAGATCTACGCTGCGCGTAGCGGCCGCGTGTTCGAGTCGGGCTGGTGCAGCGGCTTTGGCTACTGCGTCAAGATCGACCATGGCGATGGCATTGTGACGATCTACGGCCATATGATCAAAAAGCCGCCGGTGAAAGCTGGTGCTAGCGTCGCCGCCGGCGATCTGATCGGCTATATGGGCAGCACCTACGATCGCAGTGGCGGTGGTTACTCGACTGGCGTGCACCTGCATTTCACTGTCAAGGTCAACGGCAAAGCCGTGAATCCACGTAAATTCTTGCCGTAGCCGGCCGTGTGCCGTGTTTGCTCGGATGCCCCTGCGCCGACAGCTGCTTGTCGGCGCTTTTCTGTTGGCACGAATAGCGCGCCCGTGCTACAATGGGCGCCGTACCCAATCGTGCTGCGTAAGGCTGTGTGCAAGGCTGCCTCTGCACGCACCACAGACATACGAGCCCGGCCACAATGCTCGCGCGCCACGAGCTGTTTCACGTGAAACAGTGCCATAGCAACGACGGGGAGTGTTTTGAAACCAGCGGCCTCTCAACCAAGCGCGCCGGTGATTGCAATCGCCAACCAGAAAGGTGGCGTAGGCAAAACCACCACCTCGGTCAACCTAGCGGGCGAGCTGGCCCAGCGCGGGCTGCGCGTGCTGCTGATCGACTGCGACCCGCAGGGCAATGCCACGACCAGCCTGGGCGTTGATAAGCGCCAGCTAGCGCAGACAACCTACGAGGTGCTGATGGAGCTGGCCGACGCGCGCGCGGCGATCCGGCCAACCGCGCGGCCGAACTACAGCCTGCTGCCGGCGAGCGAGCACCTTGCCGGCGCCATGATCGAGCTGACCAGCGCCGACGACCGCGAGTGGCGCATGCGCGCGCTGGTAAACCAGGTGGCGGGCGAGTACGACGCGATCCTGATCGACTGCCCGCCGTCGCTGGGCTTGCTGACGCTGAACGCGCTCTGCGCCGCCAGCCAGGTGCTGATCCCGCTGCAGTGCGAATACCTGGCGCTTGAGGGCCTGGCGCAGCTCAAGGGGACGATCGACCGGGTGCAGCAGCAGCTCAACCCGCAGCTGGCGATCCTGGGCGTGGTGATGACCATGTACGATGGCCGCACCAACCTGGCGCAACAGGTGGTTGAAGAAGTGCGGCGCTACTTTCCACAGCGTATTTTCAACACGCTCATCCCGCGCAGCGTGCGGGTGAGCGAGGCGCCTAGCTACGGGCAGCTTATGGCCGAGTACGATCCGCAGAGCCGCGCCACGCAGGCGTACAGGCTGCTGGCCGATGAGCTGCTGCGCCGGCTTGGCAAGAAGGTCGGCGTATGAATAAGCGAACGCGCGGCGGTATGGGCCGCGGCCTCGACTCGCTGTTTACCCCGGCGGCGCCGGCCAGCGGCGTGCGCGAGGTGCCAACCGACAGCATTCAGCAGAACCCGCGCCAGCCGCGCACGTACTTCGACGAGCAGGCGCTGGAAGAGCTAGCCGCCTCGATCCGCGAGCATGGCATCATCCAGCCGCTGATCGTCAGCAAGCGCGACGAAGAGCGCTTCGAGCTGATTGCCGGCGAGCGCCGCTGGCGCGCCGCCCAGCGCGCCGGGCTGGCCCAAGTGCCGGTGATTGTGCGCGAAAGCACGCCGCAGCAGCTGCTCGAGCTGGCGCTGATCGAGAATGTGCAGCGCGCCGACCTCAACCCGCTTGAAGAGGCGCGCGCTTACCAGTCGCTGAAGGACGACTTCGACCTGAGCGATGAGACGATCGCGCAGCGCCTGGGCAAGCAGAGCCGCGAGGCGGTGGCCAACACCCGGCGGCTGCTCAACCTTGCGCCCGAGGCCCAGCAGGCGCTGCTGAAGGGCACGATCAGCGCCGGCCATGGCCGCGCGCTGCTCCGGCTCAAAGACGCGGCCCAGCAGGAGCGCGCGCTGGCGCTGATCGCCGCCGAAGATTGGACGGTGCGCGACGCCGAGCGCCTCGGCGACCTTGCGCGCGAATATGGCGACGATTTCGAGCGCGCGCTGGCCGAGGTGCGCGCC
>CALLYN010000079.1 GCA_937858455.1 uncultured Kouleothrix sp. | reverse complement strand
CCGGCAGGCGCAGCCGGGCGGCGCTGCTGCCGAGCAGATCGAGGCCGCCGTCGGGCAGCGCGTGGCGCGCCAGATCGAGCGGCGCGACAATCGTATCGGCGCCGAGCTGGCCTGCGCGCAGCAGCGCGAGCGGCCATACGTCGCAGGGGATGTCGAAGTAGCACAGCGTCGCGGCGCGCAACGGCAGGCTAGCAGGCCAATCGCTTGCGGTCATTGAGATCGTGAGAGGCCGAACGGCCCGATACGCGCCGGCCGGCAGATCATCTGAATACCAGGACTATACCATAAAACATGTGGAAATATCGTTATCTGCATGCCAATGCCGGATGACAGTTTCTGCAGATCGCGGGGGCGGCTTGCGAGTATAATGAAAAAGGCCCACGCGGCGGGCCGCGTAGCTTGTGCATGAGTAGAACAGCGTTTTCACCGGCCGCGCGGCCGGCGCGCCCATAACTGTAATGGAGGAAGCAATGCAGGTAAACCCTGGGATTTTCAAAGCCTACGACATCCGTGGTATCTACCCGACTGATCTGAACGAAGCCGCGGCCTACGCGATTGGGCGGGCATTCGTCACATTCCTCAAAGCCGACACCGTGCTGGTAGGGCGCGATATGCGCACCTCGGGGCCGCAGATCTTCGACGCCGTGACGCGCGGCATTATGGACCAGGGCGCCGATGTGGTGAACATCGGCATGGTCAGCACCGACCAGTACTACTTCGCCTGCGCGCAGACGAAGCTGCCGGGCATGATGGTGACGGCCTCGCACAATCCGAAGCAGTATAACGGCTTCAAGATGGTGCGCCAGATGCCGTACCTGCTGAGCGGCGACCAGGGCATCCAGGATCTGCGCCGGATCGTCGAGACCGACGACTTCGCGCCGGCCGGGCGCCACGGCAGCATGCGCGAGCTCGACCTTTCCGAGCAGTTCATCGAAGCAGTGCTGGGGCTGATCGACGTCGAGGCGCTGAAGAGCCGGCCGATCAAGGTGGTGGCCGACACCGGCAATGGCATGGTCGGCCCGATCCTCAAGCGCGTCTACGCGCGCCTGCCCGTCGAGCTGACCGGCCTGTACCTCGACCCCGACGGCACGCTGCCGAACCACGGGCTCGACCCGCTGCAGCCCGAGAATCGCGCCGAGCTTGAGCAGCGGGTGCTGAGCGAGGGCGCCGACGCAGGCTTCGCCTTCGACGGCGACGGCGACCGCTTCTTCACGATCGACGATCGCGGGCAGTTCGTGGCCGGCGACTACATGACCGCGCTGCTGGGCCGCTACCTGCTGGAGAAGAAGCCGGGCAGCAAGATCGTGTACGACGTGCGCGCCTCGTGGGCGGTGCCCGATCTGATCAGCGCGGCCGGCGGCACGCCGCTGATCGAGCGGGTGGGCCACGCGTTCATCAAGCGGCGCATGGCCTCGGAGCAGGTATTATTTGGCGGCGAGGTTTCAGGGCACTACTACTTCCAGGATTTCAACTACGCCGACTCCGGGCTGATCCCGTCGCTGCTGATCATGGAGATGCTGGCGAAGAGCGGCAAGAAGATGTCGGAGCTGCTGACGCCGCTCGAGGGCAAGTATTTCATCTCGGGCGAGATCAACTCGACTGTTGCCGACGGCAAGGCCAAGATGGCCGAACTGGCCGAGCGCTACGCCGACGGCGCGATCGAGCGGCTCGACGGCGTGTCGGTGAGCTACGACACCTGGCACTTCAACGTGCGCGGCTCGAACACCGAGCCGCTGCTGCGGCTGAACCTCGAGTCGGTGGCCAGCCAGGCCGAGATGGAGCAGAGGCGCGACGAGGTGCTGGCGATCATTCGCGGCTAGCGCCACATCCAGCCGGCAACGCACGACGAAGGACGAATCGGCCAGATTCGTCCTTCGCCTTTTTCGCCTCGGGGGCGCCGCGCGCCTACGACTCGGCGATCGTGATCTTCACGATCTGCTCGCCGGGGGTAGTGGGGTTCTGGTCGGGGTCGCGCAGCGGGATGCCGTTGACGATATCCTGGCCCTGCTCGACCTGGCCGAAGATTGTGTACTTGCCGTCGAGGTAGTCGGCCGGGGCAGTGGTGATAAAGAACTGCGAGCCGCCGCTGTTCGGCCGGCCGGTGTTGGCCATGGCCAGCAGGCCGGGCTTATCGAACTTCACCTGGGTAGTAAACTCGTCGGGCACGGTGTAGCCTGGCCCGCCCGTGCCGGTGCCGGTCGGGTCGCCGCCCTGGGCCATGAAGTTCTGCAGCACGCGGTGCCATGTCACGCCGTTGTAGAAGCCCTCTTTCGAGAGAAACACAAAGCTGTTGACCGTCTGCGGCGCCAGGTCGGGGCGCAGCTTCACCACAATATCGCCGCGCGGCGTGGTGATGGTGGCGGTGTAGCTCTTCTTAGGGTCGATCGCCAGAGGCGGGGCGCCCTGGGCCTTGTACTTATCGTTGCGCGCGGCCACGTCGGCCGCAGCGGCCCCGGCGGTGGGCGCGGCCGCGAATGGCGCGGCGGTGGGCGCCACCGCAGCCGTGCCGCCGCGATTGCCCACTAGCATCAGGATCAGGCCGAGCAGCAGCACCACCACTGCGGCGGCCGAAAGAATAGCGGGCAGCGAGTTCTGGCGCGGCGGCGGCGCGCCACCGGGCCGGGATTGCTTTGACTGGCTCACGAGCAACACTCCTCTTGCAAGCGTAGATTGGCTGGTGCGGCGATATGCCAGCGGCTATTATACTCGATCGCCTCCGGCGACAAGCTAAAGATCTGCTGAGAAGCACGCGCGAGCCAGGCCATTTGACACAGCACCAGGAGATTGGGTATGATCTGCGGGCGAATGCGCACCAAGCACAGCTCTGCCAAAGGCCCACATGAACGATAACGATACCACCAGCAGCCGCAAGCTCGATCACGTGCGGATCGTGCTCGACGAGGACGTGGCCGCCAAGGGTGTGTACACCGGCTTCGCGAGCTACCGCCTGCCGCACGAGGCCGCCCCCGAGATCGACCTGGCCGAGGTGGACATGTCGGCCACGTTCCTAGGCAAGCGGCTGCGCGCGCCGCTGCTGATCAGCTCGATGACTGGCGGCGCGCACGATGTCGAGCGGATCAACCTGGCGCTGGCCGAGGCCGCCGAGGCGCTCGGGCTGGCGATGGGGGTTGGCTCGCAGCGCTCGGCGATCGCCGACGCCAGGCTGGCCTACACCTACCAGGTGCGCCAAGTGGCGCCGACGATCCCGCTGCTGGCGAACCTCGGCGCGGTGCAGCTGAACTACGGCTACGGCGCCGACGAGTGCCGCCGCGCGGTCGAGATGATCGAGGCCGACGCGCTGATCCTGCACTTCAACCCGCTGCAAGAGGCAGTGCAGCCCGAGGGCAACACCAATTTCAAGGGGCTGCTGCGCAAGATCGAGCAGGTGTGCCGCGCGCTCGACGTGCCGGTGATCGCCAAGGAGGTAGGCAACGGCATCGGCGCGGCCACGGCGCGGCGCCTCGTCGACGCGGGAGTGTGGGGCATCGATGTGGCCGGCGCGGGCGGCACCAGCTGGAGCGAGGTCGAGCGCTTCCGCCACAGCAGCGCGGCCGGCGTGCGCGTCGCAAGCGCCTTCGCCGGCTGGGGCCTGCCAACCACCGAGGCGATCTGCCAGGTGCGCGCGGCTCTGCCCACCACCACCCTGATCGGCAGCGGCGGCGTGCGCAGCGGCGTCGATATTGCTAAGGCGATCGCGCTGGGCGCCGATCTGTGCGGCACCGCCAAGCCCGCCCTCGGCCCCGCCGCCGACGCCGGCGGCACCGGCACGGTGATCGCCGGGCTGCAGGCATTTATCGACGAGCTGCGGATCGCCATGTTCTGCAGCGGCTGCGCCGACCTGCGGGCGCTGCGCAGGCTGAAGCTGGAGCAACTATGAACAGCCGCCAGCCCGCCGACCGATCGCTGCCGGCTGCCGGCAGCCAAATGCCATGCATGTAACCCACCTGTCGCTGCGCGATTTCCGCTCCTACGACCGGCTTGAGCTGAGCCTCGAGCCGGGAACGACGCTGTTCTACGGGCCGAACGCCGCCGGCAAAACCACCATCCTCGAGGCGCTGTTCTACTTGGCCACCACCCGCTCGCCGCGCGCCGGGGCCGATCGCGAGCTGGTGCGCTGGGATGCGCAGGGCGACATCGGCACGCCGCCATTCGCGCGGCTGCTGTGCGAGCTGAAGCGCAGCGACGGCAAGGTGCGGCTCGAGGTGATCGTGCAGCGCCGCGCCGACGAGGCCAGCAGCACGGTGGCCGGCCCGCCGGCCAGCGGCGCCTCGCTGAAAACCGTGCGCGTCGACCGCAAGGCAGTGCGCGCGCTCGACCTGGTGGGCAACCTGCGGGTGGTGCTGTTCACCCCGGCCGACCTGGCGCTCGTGACTGGCGCCCCGGCCGAGCGCCGCCGCTACCTCGACGTGACGCTCTCGCAGCTCAACGGCCGGTATGTGCGCACGCTCTCGCACTACCAGAAGGTGGTGCAGCAGCGCAATAGCCTGCTGCGCGCCTGGCGCGAGCGCCGCCGGCCACAGCGCGGCGCCGAAGACGAGCTGGCCTTCTGGGATCGCGAGCTGACGCTCGCCGGCGCGTATGTGCTGCGCGAGCGCATGCTGGCGGTGCACGAGCTGAACGGCCTGATCGGGCCAATCTTCCGCAGGGTGACCGCCGGCGACACCCCCCTGATCGCCACCTACCAGAGCAGCGTGGCCGGCCTGGGCGATATTGGCGACGAGCGCGCGATCGAGGCGGCCTTTCTGGCGCACCTCGGGCGCCTGCGCGACGAGGAGATCGGCCGTGGGCAAACGCTGATCGGGCCGCACCGCGACGACCTGCTGCTGGCCATGGGCAACATTGGCGTTGGCACCTACGGCTCGCGCGGCCAGCAGCGCAGCGCTACGCTGGCGCTGAAGCTGGGCGAGGCCGAGCTGATGCACGCCCGCGCCGGCGACGCGCCGGTGCTGCTGCTCGACGACTTGCTCTCGGAGCTGGACGCCGAGCGCCGCGCCCACCTGCTTGGCACGCTCGCGCGCCCCGACCAACAGACGCTGGTGACGGCCACGGGCATGGAGGATTTCGACGCGGCATTTCTGGCGCGCGCCAAAAAGATCCGCGTCGACAACGGGCGGCTGTACCCTTCGTAATATCACACCGCCTGATCACATGCGTTATAGTGGGGTTTGGGGGCGGCTTCGCCGGGCAGGGCATCGCAAAACAATTGAAAGGAAACACATTCAGTGGCAAGCATCTCGCAAAGCCAGCGCCAGTTTCTGCGCAGGCTCGCGCACGATCTGAAGCCGATCGTGCATATCGGCAAAAACGGCCTGAGCGACAGCCTGTTCGAGTCGGCCGGAATCGCGATCGACACCCACGAGCTGATCAAGGTCAAGTTCAACGACCTGAAAGACGAGAGGCGCGAGTTGGCCGAGGAACTGGCCGGCCATCTGCGCGCCGAGCTGGTCGGCGTGATCGGCAATATCGCGATCATCTACCGCCGCCAGCCCGACGCCGAGCGCCGCAAGATCGACCTGCCGCGCGAGTAGCCGCCGGCGCTACTTCGGCAGGCTGCCGGTGGCGCGCATCATCCAGCGCATGCAGGTGTGGCCGAAGTCGACCGGCTGGCAGTACATCATCGGGCAGGCGCCGGCGATCAGCGTGATGCCGTGCTCGTAGCAGAATACCGCCGCCTCGGGCGAGGCGCTGGTGCCGCCGTGGATCATCGACTCGTGCATCCACACCCGCGCGACGCCGACCGCCGCGCACTGGCGCACCAGCGCTTCGGTTAGCGCCGGGCGGGTGGCGATCACCACGCCGTCGACGCCGCCAGGGATGGCCTGCACCGTCGGGTAGCACGCGTCGCCCTCGAACACCGGCGCGCTGGTGCTTATACCAAACACCTCGTAGCCTGCAGCCTTGAGCTTGCGATAGATCATGTTGCCGGGCGTCGCGCGCGCGGCCGAGATGCCGGCGACGGCGATCCGCCGCTGCGCCAGAAAGTCGCTGATCTTGGCACCAAGCGTCTGCGGCGCGGCTGTTTCGGTAGCCATAGCACTGCTCCTCCCTCGCCGGCCGCGCACCTAAAAGAGCCCCGGAGATTCGGCAAGCGACACGCGCGGCCGGCCAAGACCGACTGGGCGCAGCATAGCACGGCCCGGCGCAGTGCACGGGAACAGCTTCGCTCCTCGGCGTAAAGAAAACTTCACAGCCGCGCGAAACCGCAGCATTCGCTTGATTACTTATACTTTGGTGGAGGGTTGGGGGCGGCTTCGCCACCCCCAAACTTCGTATTGTGTTGCACGACGTGGCGAAGCCACGTCGTGCAACACAATCGATACGTGATCAAGCGAACAGCGTATTAGCCGAGAAACGCCTCTTGCAGCCCGCCGTCGACCGTCAGGATCTGCCCGGTTGTCTGGCGCAGTCGCTGCGTCAGCAGCAGAAAGATCGCCTCGGCCTGGTCGGCCGGGGTGATCGGCCGCTTCAGCAAGGTGCGGTCGGCGTAGAACTGCGCCAGCTTGCCGCGCAATCGCTCGGTCGCCTCGTCCTCGCTGTACGCGATTCCGTACTTCGCCAGCGAGCTCATCACGCGCTCGCGCGGGAACATGGTGCTGCCCTCGACCACCGTCGCCGGGGCCACGCCGTTCACCCGCACCAGTGGCGCCAGCTCCACCGCCAGCTCGCGCACCAGGTGGTTGGCGGCGGCCTTGCTGGTATCGTAGGCCAGGCTGCCCTTCTTCGCCACCACCGCGTTCACCGAGGTTGTCAGCACCAGGCTGGCCGGCAGCCCCTGCGAGCGCCACAGCGCCGCCGCCTCGTCGGCCACGAGGTACAGCCCGGTCACATTGATCGCGAACGTCTGCGCCCACTTCTCATCGGGGATGCGCCCGGCCGTATCCGGCGCAACGAACACGCCCGCCGTCACCGCCACTGCGTCGAGGCCGCCATACGCCAGCACCGCCTGCTCGAGCATCGCGCGGATGCTGCCCCGGTCGGTGATGTCGGCGTGCAGCCCGATCGCCGGCCCGCAGCCAGAGATCCCGCTGCCGGCCACGCCGATGCCCTGCCCGTGCTTCTCGATGATCGCGCGAGCCGTGGCCTCCGCGCCGGCCGTGTCGCGGTCGACGCACACGATGTGCGCGCCCTCGCGCGCCAGCCGCAGCGCCGCCTCGCGGCCAATGCCATTCCCGCCGCCCACCACGGCGATCACCTGGCGCGCCAGCTCCTGCTCGGGCGGCTGGCGCTGCAGCTTGGCCTCTTCGAGCAGCCAGTATTCGATGTCGAACGCCTCTTGCAGCGGCAGCGCCGTGTACTCGTCGATCGCCTCAGCGCCGCGCATCACCTCCACGGCGCAGTTGTAGAACTCGGCCGTCACGCGCGATTCGCTCTTGTCTTTGCCCCAGGCGATCATGCCCAGGCCGGGGATGAGGATCACCGTCGGGTTCGGATCGCGCATGGCCGGCGAGTCGGCGTGCATGTGCGCCTGGTAGTAGGCCGCGTAGTCTTGGCGATACTGCGCCAGCCCGGCGGCGAGCTTCTGCTTGAGCGCGTCCACGTCCTCGGCCTGCGGGTTCCAGTCGACATACAGCGGCTTGATCTTGGTGCGCAGGAAGTGGTCGGGGCACGAGGTGCCCAGCGCGGCGAGGCGCGCGGCGTCGTGGCTGTTCACGAAGCGCAGGATGGTCGCGTCGTCCTGCACGGTGCCGACGACGCGCTTGTTCTGGCTGATCTGGCCGCGCAGCCAGGGCAGAAGCGTGGCGAGCAGCGCGCGGCGCGGCGCCTCGTCGAGCGGCTGGTACTGCTGGCCGCCAAACGTCGCCTCGCCCTTGTCGTGGGCCTCGATATAGCGCGCGGCGCGCTCGATCAGGTCGAGCGTCAGCTCGTAGCAGGCTTTGTCGTCGTCGGCCCAGTTGATCAGGCCGTGGCTGCCGAGGATCACGCCAGAGGCGTGCGGGTGCTCGGCGCAGATGCGCTCGAGGATCAGGCCGAGGTCGAAGCCGGGGCGCTGCCAGGGCGTCCAGATCACCGCGTCGCCATAGATCTCGCGCGTGAGCCGCTCGGAGTTCTTCGCGGCGGCGATGGCGATCACCGCGTTGGGGTGCATATGGTCGACATGGCGAGACGGCACGAAGCCATGCAGCGGGGTGTCGATCGAGGAGGGGCGCGGGTTGAGGTTGAAGGTGCAGTGGCGGTACAGGTCGACGATCGCGTCTTCGATCGGCGTCTTGGGGCCGCGCACCGGCGCGTGGTGGTAGTGCTGCTGCAAGCCGCGCAGCTTGTCGAGATACAGCGACGAGAAGTTTTCGCGCTTGGCGGTGCGCAGGTCGCCGCCAGAGCCCTTGACCCACAGCACCTCGGCCGGCTGGCCGCTCAGCGGGTCGGTCTCGACGATCTTCGAGGATGTGTTGCCGCCGCCGGTGTTGGTGATGCGCTGGTCGCTGCCGAGGAGGTTCGAGCGGTAGACCAGGCGGCCGACGGGGTCGAGCGCGTCGGCGATGGCGTCGTCCCAGGCGTAGCGCACATGCTGAAATGCTAATTGATCGAGTGCCATAACGTTCTCCTATTGGCGGTAAGCAGCTTTGAGCGGGCGCGATCACGGCGCACGGCCGGCGACGCGGAGCACGCCAATGTTTTCGAAACTCGCATCGGCATAGTATACGACAAGCCGATGCTGGCAGGGTGCCGGCATGCCCGCCGAGCCGCGCTTTCGCGAGCCTGCATCAGCGCGCGGCGAGCGCCTGCTCAAGCGCGGCAAGCACCTGGCCGGCGTTCGGCAGCCTGGCCAGTGCCTCGCGCAGCGCCAGGTTGCTCTGGCGCGGCAGCGCCGAGCGAATAAAGCTGCTACGCTGCCCGGCGAGCGCGTCTGCCAGCATCGCCCACGCGCCTGCGTCGTCGATGAACTCGCCCACCAGGCTGTCGAGCCGCAGTGGCGGGCGCGCGTCGGGGTCGTGGTAGCGGTACTGCCAGCGGTGCGTGCCGGCGCCCACCTCGATCGGCGCGCCGTCGGCGCCGGGCAGGCTCACGCTGGCGCTGGTGTTCGGCGGTATCACGGCGGTGACGGTGATGAGGCCATCGGCGATCGACCAGGCGCACTCGGCCAGGCCGTAGGGCGTGCGGTGGCTGGCGCGCGCGCTGCTGAGGCCGCCGCCCGGCCGAGGCGCGATTGCTATCTGCCGGTAGCCCGGCGCGGCCGGCGCGAGGCCGCCCACGGTGCGGTGAAGCCAGTCGGCCACCGCGCCGAGGGCGTAGTGGTTGAACGAGGTCATCTCGCCGGGGTTGACCGAGCCATCGGGCAGCAGGCTGTCCCAGCGCTCCCAGATCGTCGTCGCGCCCATCGTCACCGGGTACAGCCAGGCCGGGCACTCGCGCTGCATCAGCAGGCGGTAGGCGGCGCGGTGCTGGCCGGCATCGCACAGCGCGTCGCAGATCAGCGGCGTGCCAACAAAGCCGGTGCTGATCTGGTAGCCGCCGGCGCGCAGCAGCGCCACCAAGCGCTCGGCGGCGTGCTGGCGCTGCGCCGGCTCGGGCAGCAGCCCGAACTGCAGCGCCAGCGCGTAGGCAGTGGCGGCGTCGTTAAGCACCCGGCCGGCTGGCGTCACATACTCGCGGGCGAAGGCTGCCCGCACCTCGGCGGCAAGGCCCAGGTAGCGCGCGGCGTCGTCGGGCTGGCCCAGCAGGCCGGCGGCGCGGCCCACCAG
>CALLYN010000078.1 GCA_937858455.1 uncultured Kouleothrix sp. | reverse complement strand
AGCACCGTGGCGCCGGCGGCCACCAGCGCCGCGACCGTCGCGGGGCCAAGGCCGCCGCTCGCGCCGGTGACAATCGCAACCTTCTCGCCGAGCTGAGCCATACGGCACCCCCGATTGGATGTACGTTCAACGGCGAGCGCGCGGCGCAGGCCGGATCGCGCGCCCCAAACCAAGCTCCGGCGTCGCTACGACATCGGCACCTGCGGCACGATCATGCCCTCGATCCGCTCGAAGATCTCCTTGATCGAAGGGCCGGTGATCGTCAGGCCGTGGTTCTTGAGGCCAATCACCGCGCGCGAGGGGTCGGGCGCCTGGCGCACCAGCTCGGCCACCTCGCTGGCCAGCTCGTAGGTGCCGCACGGGTAGTTCACCTGGGTCGAAAGGATCGGGTCGCGCCACCAGGCGTGAACGTGCACAATCGCGCCGACGCCGGGATGCTCGCGGTAGATCATGAAGTGCTCGATCGCGTCGACCGACACGCGGCGCGGCTCGACCTGCGGTGGCACGCTGAGGCGCATCATCAGCTGCTCGGGCTCGTAGCCGGTGACGAGCAGGATATCGCGGCCGACGGTTTCGAGCTTGCTCTTATCGACGCCCGAGGCCGACATCCAGAAGGTGTCCGGGTCGTGCAGGGCGCGGGCGCTGAGGTTGCCGTAGCTCAGGCCGCCGATGCCGTAGAGCCGCTTGACGTGGCGCAGGTCGCGCTCGGTGAGGAACTCGTGGATCGGAAAGGCCGCCGGCAGCAGGCCCATGGTGTCGAGCTGCTTGCCGGCCCAGCTGATCTGGCGCGTCGGCTCGTCGCCGTTCCAGAGCGACTCGGGCAGGTTGGGCACAAAGTCGTTGTTGATCACCAGGTGGCTGCAGGCGAGCGGCTGGATGCGCTCGAAGATCCGCTCGAAGAACTCCTGGTCGTCGCCCTCGTGGCGCACGACATAGTGGCCCTGCTCGATCGTAATGAAGTGGCTTTCGAGCACGCCGCCGATGCGCGTGTTGAGCACCACCATATTCGAGAGCGAGCGCACCAGCACGGGGTAGGCCGCCTTCATCACCTCGCGCTCGTCGTCGGCGCCCTCGACGATCGTGGCGACAAACGTGCCCTGGCCGCGGCGGTGCACCGGGCGCGGCCGGTCGAAATCGCACAGGTTCAGCACCAGCCGCACCGGCGGCTCGGCGCCCGCCTCGCCGGAGCCCTCGCCACCATCGTGAGCGCCCGTACGATGGATGTGGCCCTGGCGGGCCAAGGTTTCTTGCAGCCGGTTGGCAAACCACAACACAAACTGGTTGGTCGTGTCGCCGGCGGTTGTGAAGCTCAGGCGCTCGGCGGAACCAATCGCGGGTTCCACTAGCGGAGACCAGGTTTCTTGGTGCATGGCATACCTCGATTGAGCGAAAGAGTTTGGAACTCAGCAAGGCGGAAATCACGCCTCGGAGGCTCAGATGCGGCAACAGCATAGCGGGAAGCCGCGCTTCTGTCAAGTTTGCAGCGCGCGCGTCTCAACCACCGCTTGACTTTTTACAGGAGCGATGCTATACTCGCCGCCGTCTAAAACAACTACACGTGCACACATGATCAACGCATTTGTTAAGCAGGTCAAGCAGAGCAAAAAGCCGGCCGCGCGGTCTGGTTAGGCTCGCTTGTCCTGAGATGCGAAGACAAGCCCGCTTCACCAGACCGGTGAAGCGGGCATTTTGTATGCTCGGCACACACTGCGGCCCCGGCGAGCAATGACTGCTCCGGCGCGTTGCGAGTCGCTCGCGACGCCGGCTTTGCTGTGCTCGTAGCGCTGGCTGTGCTCGCGGCGCACCCGCGTACGGGCGCGCCTGGTCGCCATTCTCGGGCCGCGCGCCGGCATGGCGCGGCGGCAACAGCATGCGGGCAATCCTACGTCAAGGGCGCCTAACGCCCACAAAGGAGAACACACATGGCACAGACACTCGCGGAGCAGATCCTTTCGCACGCGGCCAGCCGGCCGGTGCAGGCCGGCGAAAATGTCGTGGTGAATGTCGACCTGGCCATGATGCACGACAGCATCTCGCCCAGCATCATCAAGGTACTGCACGGCGAGCTAGGCGCCGAGCGCGTGTGGGACGCCGACAGGATCGCGGTGGTTGTCGACCACGTGGCGCCGGCCGCGACGATCCAGAACGCCGAGCACCAGGCCAACCTGCGGCGCTGGGTGCGCGAGCAGGGCATCAGCCACCTGTTCGACGTGGGGCGCGGCATCTCGCACCCGGTGCTGGTGGAAGAGCGCCTGGCCCAGCCCGGCATGCTGATCGTCGGCAGCGACTCGCACTCGACGGGCTACGGCTGCGTGGGCGCGTTCGGCACCGGCATGGGCACCACCGACATGGCGCTGGCGCTGGCCACCGGCCAGACGTGGCTGCGCGTTCCCGAGACAGTGCGCGTGCAGGCGCGGGGCCGCTTCCGGCCCGGCGTGAGCGCGAAAGACCTGGGGCTGCGCGTGGCCCGCGCGATCGGCGCCGACGGCGCGACCTACCAGTCGGTCGAGTGGCACGGCGTCGAGTTCCTTTCCACCGGCGACCGCATGACCCTGGCGACGCTCTCGATCGAGGTCGGCGCCAAGGCCGGCATCATTCCGCCGCTGTTCGACTTGCCGGAAGGCGCCGCGCTTGCGCCGATCGACCGGGCGGCCACTGCCAACCAGGTGCCCGAGTGGCTGCGCGTCGAAGAGGGCGCGCGCTACAGCCAGACAGTCGACGTCGACCTGGCGACGCTCGAGCCGCAGGTCAGCGTGCCGCATTACGTCGACAATGTCGCCGACCTGAGCGACGTGGGGCGGGTCGCAGTCGACGTGGTGTACCTGGGCACCTGCACCAATGGCCACTACACCGACATGGCGGCGGCCGCGCGGATTCTCAAGGGGCGAAAAGTAGCCAAGGGCGTACGGCTGATCGTGGTGCCGGCCACCAGCGAGGCGCTACGGCAGGCCACCGAAGACGGCACGCTCGCCACGCTGCTGTCGGCGGGCGCCGCGCTTGGCACGCCGGGCTGCGGCGCATGCATCGGGCGGCACATGGGCGTGCTGGCGCCAGGCGAGGTGTGCCTGTTCACCGGCAACCGCAACTTCCGTGGGCGCATGGGCTCGCCGCAGGCAAATATCTACCTTGGCTCGCCCGAGGTGGCCGCAGCCACGGCGCTGACCGGGTATATCACCCACCCGTCCGAGGTGCTGGCGTAGTCTCGCAGTCCGGGGGAGTAGCTCGCGGTACGCGTCCGGTGGCTCGCAGCACGCGCCCGGTGGCTCGCAGCACGCGTCCGGTGGCTCGCGGTACGCGTCCGGTGGCTCGTGTCGCACGTCCGGTGGCTCGCGGCACGCGCCTGGTGGCTCGCAGCACGCGCCTGGTAGCTCGCGGCACGCGCCCGGTGGCTCGTGTCGCACAGCTGGAGAAGCACATCGCACGCCTGATGGCTCGCAGCACGCGCCCGGTGGCTCGTGTCGCACGGCTGGTGGCTCGCGTCGCACGGCTGGAGAAGCACATCGCACGCCTGGTGGCTTAGGGAGATAGAATGGACGCAAGCCTGCTGCTCAGAGGATTGATCATCGGCTTCAGCATCGCCGCGCCGGTTGGGCCGATCGGGGCGCTGTGCATCCGGCGGACGCTCGCGAGCGGCCGCGCGGCCGGGCTGGTATCGGGGCTGGGCGCCGCCACCGCCGACGCGTTCTACGGCTGCGTGGCGGGCTTCGGGCTGACGTTTATCTCGAGCCTGTTGATCAGCCAGCAGTTCTGGCTGAAGCTGATCGGCGGGCTGTTTCTGTGCTACCTGGGCGTACGGACGCTGCTGGCGCGCCCCGCCGAGCAGGCTGCGAACGCCAGCGGCGCCGGACTGCTCGGCGCGTACACCTCGACGCTGTTTCTGACGCTGACAAACCCCACCACCATCCTGTCGTTCGTGGCAGTGTTTGCCGGACTGGGCCTCGCGAGCGCGGCCGGCGACTACGGGCAGGCGGCGCTGCTGGTGCTGGGCGTGTTCTGCGGCTCGGGGATGTGGTGGCTGCTGCTAAGCGGCGGTGTCGCGCTGCTGCGCGCGCGCGTCACGCCCCAGCTGCTGGTGTGGGTCAACCGCATTTCGGGCATCGTCATACTGCTGTTCGGCGTGGGCGCGCTGGCCAGCCTGTTTGTTGGCTAGCGACTTTGGGGGTTGCAGGGTTGCAGGGCCGCTGGTTAAGGCCGGCCTGCCCCGCTGCAGCTTTCCAGCCTGTATCTCATCGAGGAATATATGCAACTCGAAACCCTCGCCATCCACGCCGGGCAGCCGGCCGACCCGGTCAGCGGCGCGGTAGTGCCGCCGATCGTCCTCTCGACCACATTCGAGCGCGCCGCCGACGGCAGCTTCCCCAGCGGCTACATCTACACGCGCTCGGGCAACCCGAACCGCACCGCGCTCGAGCAATGCCTTGCCGCGCTCGAAGGTGGCGCCGACTGCGCGGCATTTGGCTCGGGGCTGGCCGCAGCCATGAGCATCTTCCAGGCGCTGGCGCCCGGCGACCACGTGCTGATCCCCGACGACGCCTACCATGGCGTCTCGCGGCTGGTGCGCGAGGTCATGGCGCCGTGGGGCCTGGAGTATAGTATTGTCGACATGACCGACCTGGGGGCGGTGCGCGCGGCGCTGCGGCCGAACACGCGGCTGCTGTGGGTCGAAACGCCCTCGAACCCGCTGCTGAAGGTGAGCGACATTGCCGCGCTGGCCGAGGCCGCGCACGCGGCCGGGGCGCGCTGCGCCGTCGACAACACCTGGGCCACGCCAGCGCTTCAGCAGCCGCTGGCGCTGGGCGCCGACCTTGCGCTGCACGCCACCACCAAGTACCTGGGCGGCCACAGCGACGTGCTGGGCGGCGCGGTGGTGGCGCGCGAGCGCGACGGGCTGTTCGAGCGCATCCGCTTCATCCAGGGCAACGGCGGCGCGGTGCCTGCGCCGTTTGACTGCTGGCTGGTGCTGCGCGGCGTGCGCTCGCTGGCCTACCGTATGCGCGGGCATGTGGAGAACGCCGGGCGGGTAGCGGCTTTCCTCAGCGCGCACCCGGCGATCGAGCGGGTACACTACCCCGGCCTGGCGTCGCACCCAGGCCACGCCGTAGCGGCGCGCCAGATGCGCGGCTTCGGCGGCATGCTCTCGGTCGAGGTGCGCGGCGGCGAGCCGGTGGCGATGGCGCTGGCGGCGCGCGTGCGGCTGTTCACCCGCGCCACCAGCCTTGGCGGCGTCGAGAGCCTGATCGAGCACCGCGCCTCGGTGGAAGGCCCCGAGAGCCGCACGCCGCCCAGCCTGCTGCGACTCTCGATCGGGCTGGAGCATCCCGACGACCTGCTCGCCGACCTGGAGCAGGCGCTGGCGGCGCTGCCCTGAGCGCCCGGCTCGGCCAGCCGGCGTAAGGGCGAAGCGCTCGCCCGCTCGCGCCAGGGGAAAGGCCGAGACGACAGCTGGCATAAAGAGGAAGCACCCGCCCAGCTCCGAGCGGCGGAAAGGCACAGACGACGGCCGACGGCCACACACTCAACGAAAGGAAACGACACCATGCCACGTATATGGATCTTCGGCGCGAACGTGAACACCGACCAGATCGTGCCGGGGCGCTACGCGCCCTACATGCTCAAAGACGAGGCCGAGCTGCGCAAGTACCCATTCGTCGAAGCGCGGCCCGAGTTCGCCTCGACGGTGCAGCCAGGCGACCTGCTGGTGGCCGGGCCGAACTTCGGCTGCGGCTCGTCGCGCGAGTACGCCCCGCTGGCGCTGCGTATGGTCGGCGTCGGCGCGATCATCGCGCCGCTGTTCGCGCGGATCTTCTACCGCAACGCGCTGAACCTGGGCATCCCGTGCTTCGAGGCCGACCTGACCGGCACGCTAAGCGACGGCCAGCAGGTCGAGTTCGACCTCGCCAGCGGCCGGCTGGTGGCCGACGGGCAGACGATCCAGCTGCCGCCGCCGCCCGCGTTCTTGCAGGAGGTGTGGTCGGCCGGCGGGATTGTGCCGTTCTACAAGCAGCACGGCCGCTTCCCCGGCCAGGGCGCGTGAGCGAGAGCGGCAGACGAGGTATTCGCCACATCTTGAGCAGCGCGCCGCGCGCAGCGCAAGGCGCGGCCCGCATCTCGGGCGGGAAAGGTTCTGGCATGATCACACAGCTTGCCGCTATCGCGGACGTTCACGGCAACACCTGGGCGCTCGACGCTGTGCTGGCCGACATTGCGCAGCGCGGCATCGGCACGATCGTCAACCTGGGCGACTGCGTATACGGCTCGCTCGACCCGGCCGGCACCATGGCACGGCTGATGCAGCCTGCGATTGCAACGCTGGCCGGCAACCAGGATCGCGACGTGTTCGCGCCCTCGGAAGAAGTGCGCGCCGCGCCCGACCACGCCTTTGTGACAGGCGCGCTCAGCGCGGAGCAGATCGCCTGGCTGGCGAGCCGCCCGCCGACACTCACGCTGGGCGAGGTGTTCTGCTGCCACGGCACGCCCGACTCCGACGAAACCTACTTGCTCGAGCGGGTTACGGCGCACGGCGTTGCGCTGGAGTCGAGCGACGTGATCGCCGAGCGGCTGGCCGGCGTCGCGCAGCCGGTGGTGCTGTGCGCGCATAGCCACGTGCCACGCATCGTCGGGCTGCCAGGCGGGCGCCTGGTGGTCAATCCGGGCAGCGTCGGCATCCCGGCCTACGACGACGACACCCCCTTCCCGCATGTAATGGAGGCCGGCAGCCCGCACGCGCGCTACGCCATTCTGACGCGCAGGGCTGCCGGCTGGCAGCCTGAGCTCATCGCCGTGCCCTACGACTGGGACGCGGCCGCCGAGGTCGCGCGCCGCAACGGCCGCGCCGACCGCGCGCGCTGGATCGCCACCGGCCGCGCAAAGGAGTAACCATGACTGATACTTCGCCGACAATCAGCCCGGCCGACGAGCGGCTGGCGCAGGCGGTGAGCGCCGCAGTGGCCGAGCTGCCTGGCATTGTCGCGGTCTCGCTGGGCGGCTCGGCCGCAGCCGGCCTGGCCGACGAGCGCTCCGACCTGGATCTGCACGTCTACTGGCGTGAGCCGCTGGCCGACTTGACCAAGCGCGCCGATCGGCTGGCGCGCATCGCCGACGCCGGCAGCGTCGCGGTCGAGATCCTCACCTGGGGCCGCGAAGACCACCTGCGCGTGCAGGGACGGCTGGTCGAGCTGGTCTACGTGCCGCTCGACGACCTGCTAGGCGAGGCCGAGCGCGCGTATGGCGAAGGAATCGGCGACGAAGGGTTCGCCACCGCGCGGCTGTACTACGTGGCGAATGGCCGCCTGCTGCACGACCCAAGCGGCGCGCTGGGCCAGCTGCGCGCGCGCCTGGCCAGCTACCCCGAGGCCACGCGCCACCGGCTGCTAGCCAGCCACCCGGCGCTGCTGCAAACCTACCTGCGCCAGCTGCGCCTGGCCCAGAGCCGCGGCGACCTGCTATTCGTGCAGCACCGGCGCTACACCGTACAGATGGTCTTCTTCAACGCGCTGTTCGCGCTCAACCGCCGCTACCACCCCGGCGAGAAGCGCCTGCTGGCGCACGCAGCACACTGCGCGCTGCAGCCAGCGAGCTGCAGCGCGCGCTGGGAACAGGCCGCGCGGCTCGCCGCCGACGACCCGGCGCTGGCCGAGGTGCTCGGCGGGCTGGTGAGCGACCTGTGCAAGCTGATCGAGGAGTCGCAATGACCACAGATTCTTCAGGGGCGCCGGCGCTGCGCGTGCTGGCCATCCCCGGCGACGGGATCGGGCAGGAAGTGGTGCCAGCCGCGCTCGAGGTGCTGCGCGCCACGGGCCTGC
Source organism: uncultured Kouleothrix sp. (assembly GCA_937858455.1). Taxonomy (GTDB): domain Bacteria; phylum Chloroflexota; class Chloroflexia; order Chloroflexales; family Roseiflexaceae; genus Kouleothrix. Next base: position 88 of record CALLYN010000078.1, on the reverse strand, counting down.
CGCTCGAGATCGCCAAGGCCGACGCCGGCTGGGCGTGCTTCCAGCGCACCGGCGCGGGGCTGGCCGAGGCCACGCTGGCGGCAGCGCG
>CALLYN010000077.1 GCA_937858455.1 uncultured Kouleothrix sp. | reverse complement strand
CGGTTGGCCGGCGCGCCGCGCGCCAGCATCAGCAGCAGGCAGCCAAGCCGCCGGCCATAGTCGCGCGCGATCGCCAGCGCGTGAGGCCGGGCCTGCGAGTGGCCGAAGCACGCGTCAAAGCGCCGGATCAGGTCGGGCTGCGCCGGGTCGAGCCCCAGCCGATCTGCGGCCGCAGCAATCTGCTGCCCGAGGCTCGCGGCCGACAGCAGCTCGTAGCCGGTGGCGCCAAGCACGCCCTCGGGCGCGGCGACCCCGCCAAGCTCCACGATCCGCGCCCGGTTGAGCGAGCGCACGGCCGAGTCCTCGAGCAGAAACGGGTTATCGATCATCGCGCCTGGTACCAATACATTTCACATGGCCACAAAGACGCAAAGAATATGCGGCTGCCGCGTGCCTGCGAGGCTTTGTGTTTTTATGGCACTAGTACAGCGTCCGCGTATTCAGCACATTCAGCGGCGGCTCGCCGGCCAGGTAGCGCCGCTGCCTCTCGCAGAACAGATCGGTGATGCAGGCGTTCTCGCGGTCGCTCTGGCGCAGCAGATCGGGCAGCCAAACTGTACAGCCACGCTGTGCCGTAGGCCCGGCGCTCCTTCCAGGTGGGGATTGTAACATAGGGCGAGAGCGCAAAGCGTGCCGGGCTCGGACGGCGCCTTATCAAGAGCCAGAGTGAACTTTCAAGCTGTGCTATAATGCCGGGCATCCAGAAGAGCTGCGCGCAGCAGTGACGAGGGTATGGCAATGCCGGAAGATCTGCCGATTCTGTTCGACTTCCCCAACAGCCCCGAGGACCGGCTAGGCGAAACCCAGGGCGGCCAGCGCGAGCTGCCGGTGGTGCCGCTGATCAACACCGTCCTGTTTCCGCATATGCTCACACCGCTGTTCGTGGGGCGCGAGCGCTCGGTTGCCGCCGTCGAAGACGCCATGGAGCACGACCGGGCGATCCTGGCGATCGCCCAGCGCGAGCAGGACAGCGAGGATGTTGGCGAGGGCGACTTGTTTACGATCGGCGTGGAGGCGCACATCCAGCGCGTCCTGAAGATGCCCGACGGCTCGACGTCGATCGTGGTGCAGGGGCGCCGGCGCATGCGCGTGCTGCAGTACACCGCCGAGCGCCCGATGCTGCGCGCCAATGCCGCCGCGATCTACAGCGACGAAGATAAGTCGATCGCCGTCGAAGCCATGATGCGCGCGGTGCTCTCGCTGTTCGAGAAGGTCGTGAAGCTCTCGCGCACCCTGCCCGACGACTCGTACATCATGGCCATGAATGTCGACGAGCCGGGCTGGCTGGCCGACCTGATCGCCTCGACGCTGCCGCTCGACGTGCCGCGCCGCCAGGAGATCCTCGAGACGGTCGACCCCGAAGAGCGGCTGCGGCGGCTCTCGATCATGCTCACCCAGGAGCTCGACGTGCTCGAACTCGAGAGCCGTATCCATACCCAGGTGCAAAAAGAGGTAGATAAGTCGCAGCGCGAGTTCTTTCTGCGCGAGCAGATGAAGGCCATCCAGCGCGAGCTTGGCCAGGAAGACCCGCTGCAGCGCGAGCTGCTCGACCTGCGCGAGCGCATCAGCGCCGCCGGCATGCCCGATAAAGTCCAGCTCAAAGCCTTCGACGAGCTCGACCGCATGGAGGCGATGTCGCCGGCCGCCCCCGAGTACAGCGTCATCCGCACCTACCTCGACTGGCTGCTCGACCTGCCGTGGGCCCAGCAGACCGCCGACACGCACGATCTGGTCGCGGCCGCGCACACGCTCGACCGCAACCATTACGGCCTGCCGCGCATCAAAGAGCGCATGCTCGAGTTTATGGCCGTGCGCCAGCTGGCCGGGCCGCGGCTCAAGTCGCCAATCCTGTGCTTCGTCGGCCCGCCCGGCGTGGGCAAAACCAGCCTCGGCCGCTCGATCGCCGAGGCGCTTGGCCGCCACTTCGTGCGCATCTCGCTTGGCGGCATCCACGACGAGGCCGAGATCCGCGGGCACCGCCGCACCTACATCGGCGCGATGCCCGGCCGTATCCTCAAGGCCATGAAGGACGCCGGCACGATCAACCCGGTGTTCATGCTCGACGAGATCGACAAGCTCGGCAGCGATTTCCGCGGCGACCCGGCCTCGGCGCTGCTTGAGGTGCTCGACCCTGAGCAAAACAACGCGTTCGCCGACCACTACCTCGACGTGGCCTACGACCTCTCGCGCGTGATGTTCGTCACCACCGCGAACCTGCTCGACCCCATCCCGCCACCGCTGCGCGACCGCATGGAGGTGATCGAGCTGCCCGGCTATACCGAGGAGGAGAAGCTGCAGATCGCGCGCCAGTTTCTGGTGCCTAAGCAGATCGAGGCCAATGGCCTGGCCGGCAGCCAGCGGCTCGGCGACGACAGCCCTCCCGCCGGCTGGCATATCCCGGCGACTGGCCTGCACTTCGGCGAGAAGGCGCTGCGCTACCTGATTCGCGGCTACACCTACGAGGCCGGCGTGCGCAACCTCGAGCGCGAGATCGGCTCGATCTGCCGCAAGGTCGCGCGCCGTGTGGCCGAGGGCCGCCCGTTCTCGCGCACCGTCACCCCCGCGCTGATCGGCAAGTACCTCGGGCCGCCGCCGCGCAGCCACGGCGCCGCCGAGGCCCGCGACGAGGTCGGCGTGGCCACAGGCCTGAGCTGGACGGCCAATGGCGGCGATACCATGGCGATCGAGGTGTCGGTGATGGAGGGCCGCGGCACGCTGACGCTCACTGGCCAGCTCGGCGACGTGATGCGCGAGTCGGCGCAGGCGGCGCTCTCGTTCGCGCGCGCCAACGCCTCGCGCCTCGGCATCGACGACCGGCGCTTCGACAAGATCGATATCCACATCCACGTGCCCGAGGGCGCGGTGCCGAAGGATGGCCCCTCGGCTGGCATCACCCTCGCCACCGCTTTAATCTCGGCGCTCACCGGCCGCTGCGTGAAGCGCGACGTGGCCATGACCGGCGAGATCACGCTGCGCGGGCGCGTGCTACCGGTGGGCGGGGTGAAGGAGAAGATCCTCGGCGCGCACCGCGCCGGCATCAGCACGATCATTCTGCCGCGCAGGAACGAGCACGACCTGGCCGAGGTGCCTGGGCACGTCAAGCGCCGGCTGGCGTTCGTCTATGTCGAGCATATGGACGAGGTGCTGGCCCAGGCGTTCCGCGAGCCATTCCCCGAGGGCCACCAGGCTGCGCGCAATGGCCGGCGCGCCCGCCCCCAAAAGCTGGCCGCGCCGCGCTAGGGCTGCCCGCCGCCTACTGCACTGCCTGCAAGAAGTCGGCGGCGACCCAGCCCTCCGAGCCTTCGGCGTCGCGCACATTCTTCCAGACCCGGTCCGGCCCGCTGAAATCCTGACCGATGATCGTCACCACCGCGCCCTCGGCCAGCGTCTTGACCGGCGGCCGGTCGGTGTTGTGCTCGGGCCGCAGGAACAGGCCATCCGGGCCGGTGTTCACCACTCGGAACTGCGCGCCGCCGCCGGGGTTCGGCGCGGGCGCTGCGGTGGGGCTGAGCGGCCCCGCCGTGGGCGACGGCAGCACCGGCAGCGTCGCGACGCCGGCGCCCTGGCCCGAAGCCACCTCGGTTGGCTGGCTGGTTGGCAGGGCCTGGCGCGGCATGCGCGAGACATAGATCATCAGCACCAGCAGCAGCACCAGCCCGGCCGCCACCGCCACCACGCGCCAGCCGCCATACTGCAGCCACACCACGAACTCCTGGCGCGACGACGGCAGCCCCTGCGCGCGTGTGTTGCGCCGCGTGACGCGCGAGCCACGCCAGTCGGGGTTCACCGGGTCGGCCGGCGGGCGCCCGCCGCCGCCAAGCCTATCAGTAGGCTCGGTATCGCTGCGGCGCGCCGACCGCGTCGCCCGGGTGTCGTAGGGGTCGCGTTCCTCCCGCGCCATGGGCCGCTCCTTTCCAGTGTGTTCGCTGCGCCAGCGCGCATGATAGCACATTCGAGCGAGCGCATCAACACGCCATTGAGCGCCCTACTGCCCGCCGATCGCCGCGCGCCAGTACGCCAGCAGCTCGTCGACGATCTGCTCCATGCCGATCTGCGGCGCCCAGCCGGTGGCGGCGCGCAGCCGAGTGTTGTCGCCGCGCAGAATCGGCTCGTCCGATGGCCGCAGCCGCGCCGGGTCGACACGCAGCTCCACCGGCACGCGCCCGCGCGCGCGCACCAGCTCCACGATATCTCCGATGCGCGTGGCTGTGCCCGAGCACAGGTTGTAGGCCGTGCCGGGCGCGCCATGGCTCAGCAGCAGCCAGAGCGCGCGCGCGACGTCGGCCACGTGCGTGAAGTCGCGGCGCGGCTCGAGGTTGCCGACGCTCAGGACCGGCGGTTGGCGGCCGGCCTCGATCAGCGCCATCTGCTGGCAGAACGTCTGGATCGAGCAGCGATCGCCCTGGCGCGGGCCGACATGGTTGAACGAGCGCGTGACGATCACGTGCAGCCCGTAGCTGTCGTGGTACTGCAGCCCCAGCAGCTCCTGCGTCACCTTGCTGACGCCATAGGGCGAGGCAGGGCGCAGCCCGCGCGCCTCGCCGATCGGCACTTCGTCGGGCGTCACCCAGCCGTACTCGGCGCTCGAGCCGGCAATATGCACGCGCGCGGCTGGGGCGTGCGCCCTCACCGCCTCGAGCAGGTTGACGGTGCCCTCGACATTGGTGCGCAGCGTGGTAATCGGCGCGTCCCACGAGGCCGAAGGGTAGCTCTGGGCCGCCAGGTGGTAGATCCGGTCGGGCGCGGCGGCGCGCACTGCAGCCGCCACCGCGTAGGGGTCTTCGATATCGCCCTCGTGAAACGCCACGCGGCCAAACAGCTGCGCGATCGGCCGCGTGTCGCTGCGCCAGCGCTTGAAAGCATGCACCTCGACATCCGGCAGCGTCAGCAGGTAGTCGGCCAGAAAGCTGCCGACCGGGCCGGTGACGCCGGTAATAAGCACGCGCGTGGTCACATCGTTCCTCTTTCGCTAGTCGGGCCCGCGACACGCGCCGGGCCGGCGCGCCGATTGTACCGCGCCTGGCGTGATGTTTCAACGGCGCGGCCGGCGCCGCTAGGCTGCTGTCAAAGTCCGGCGCTCTTTGCCCTCGCTGTCCCGCCGTTCTTTTCCCTGCCGGCGCATGCTCCGAACACTACGCGCCTATTTGTACGTGCCATTGTAGTAGGCAGCATTCGCCGCGACACGCGCCCGCGCAGCCGAGCATGGCCGGATTGCCGCTGATCCGGCGCAATAAACAGTTGCCTCGCGGGGTTGAACATTCTATAATAAGCAATGGTGATGTTTCCAAAGACCCTACCATCACCTGCTTTGTGCTCGTCGGAGGAACACATGCCGCTGATCAAGAAAGCCGGGACGACCAAAGGCATTGGGCCGGCCGCAGCGCCATACGACGAAGGCGATACCAATTTGCTGGGCGAGGCTCCGGCCGCGCCAGCCGCGCCGACTATGCAGCCGGGCGTGGTGTTGCAGGGCCGCTACGCGATCGAGGGCACGCTGGGCGTCGGCGGTATGAGCGTGGTGTACCGCGGCCGCGACTTGCGCTTCAAAGACGTGGTGCGCCCCTGCGCGATCAAAGAGATGTTCCAGAGCGCGCCCGACTCGAACACGCGCCTGTTGAACCTCAAGAACTTCGAGCGCGAATCTGGCCTGCTGGCCACGCTGCACCACCCCGCCATCCCCAAAGTCTACGATTTCTTCGAAGAGCACGGCCGCTTCTACCTGATCCTCGAGCTCATCCCCGGCCAAGATCTCGAAACCGTGCTCGACGAGGCCGGCGGCCCGCTGCCCGAAGAGCGCGTGGCGCGCTGGGCCGTGCAGATCTGCGACGTGCTGGCCTACTTGCACAACCGCACCCCCGAGCCGGTCGTGTTCCGCGATATGAAGCCCTCGAATGTCATGGTCACCCCCGAAGAGCGGATCGTGCTGATCGACTTCGGCATCGCGCGCAACCTCAACCGCGCCGACCGCAAGGGCACCATGATCGGCACCGAGGGCTACTCGCCGCCCGAGCAGTACCGTGGGCTGGCCGAGCCGCGCGGCGACCTGTACGCCCTCGGAGCGACGATGCACCAGCTGCTGAGCGGCAGCGACCCGCGCCTCGAGACGCCGTTCACATTCCACGAGCGCCCGCTGCGCCAGCTCAACCCCAGCGTGTCGCCCGAGATCGACGCGGTCGTCGCGCGCGCGCTCGAGTACGATGCCTCGGCACGCTGGGGCTCGGCCGAAGAGATGAAGGCCGCGCTGCTGCAGCTCCCGTCGCTCGGCGCGCCTGCCGCCGGCGCAGTCGTTGCGCAACGATTGACTTCACCTCGATGGCGGCAATACGCGAGAATCAGCCGATGATGGCGCACGACACTCCCGATGAAGTTCTGGACGGCGAGGATCTGGTCAAGGAATTCGTGCAGGGACAGACCGTGCTGACGGTGCTGCTGCCATCGGCGCCGTAGGTCGTCACGAACGACGCGTAGTTCGCATCGATGTGACCGTCGTCGTATTGCTCGTAGCTGGTTCTCTTGCCGGTGGCGGGATCGACGTTCAGCACCGTGCGGGTGCCGTTGTCGAGCACCGTCGTCGTCTTGGCATGATGGCCGCCGACGAAGTCGTTGGTGTAGGTCGCG
>CALLYN010000076.1 GCA_937858455.1 uncultured Kouleothrix sp. | reverse complement strand
GCGCGTCTTCGCCGGGCGCCTCGCCGAGCGCCCGCCCGAGCTGGGCGGCCAATCGATCGGCGAGGCGCTGCTGGCGGTGCACCGGCCCTACCTGCGCGAGGTCGAGGCGCTGTGGGCCGCCGAAGTGCCGATCCACGCGCTGGCGCATATCACCGGCGGCGGCGTGTACGACAACCTGCCGCGCGTGCTGCCCGGCGGCGCGGGCGCGGTCATCCGGCACGAGAGCTGGGAGATCCCGCCGATCTGCGACCTGCTGGTGCGCGAGGGCGGGCTGGCCGAGCGCGAAGCTTTCCACGCGCTCAACATGGGCCTGGGCATGCTGGTGGTGCTGCCGCGCGCCGCCGCCAGTGCCGCGCTGGGGCTGCTGCCCGAAGCCCGGCTGGTCGGCGAGGTGGTGCCCGGCGGCGGCGTGCAGCTCGTCTAGCGCTCGGCGCACGCCGATTTTCACAGGCACAACGAGCAGAAAAGCTGCTCGAGCCGCGCCCAACATACAAAGTAGGTTCCAATGAAACTAGGCCCAAAGCTTGCCGAAGGCAAAACCAAAATCATCTATGCATACCCCGACGACCAGGCGCTGGCGGTGATGGTGCAGAAAGACAGCATCAGCGCCGGCGACGGCGCGCGCCGCAACACGATCGCGGGCAAGGGCGCGCTCAGCGGGCGCACCGCCGCGAATGTGTTCGCGCTGCTCAACCGCGCCGGCATCGCCACTCACCTGGTTGCCGCGCCCGAGCCGGGCGTGATGCTCGTGCGGCGCTGCGCCATGATCCCGCTCGAGGTGGTGATGCGCCGCCTCGCTACCGGCTCGTTCCTCAAGCGCCACCCCGGCACCGCCGAGGGCACGCGCTTCGAGCCGCCGCTGGTCGAGTTCTTCCTGAAGGACGACGCGCGCCACGACCCGCAGATCAGCGAGGCCGGGATCGCCGCTCAGGGCATCGCCAGCGCCGCCGAGGTGGCGCAGATCGCGCGCGACGGCCGGCGCGTGTTTGCGGCGATCGAGCACGCCTGGGCCGCGCAAGACGTCGCGCTGGTCGATCTGAAGATCGAGTTCGGCCGCGACACCAGCGGCGCGCTGATCGTTGCCGACATGATCGACAACGACTCGTGGCGCCTGTGGCCGGGCGGCCGGAAAGAGCGCATGCTCGACAAGCAGGTGTACCGCAATATGTCCGAGGTTACCGACACCGGCCTGGCGCAGGTGCGCGACCTATACGCCACCGTCGCCGACATGACCGACGCGTGGCGGGCGGAGTAGCCTCGCCTCTGGGGGCTTGGGGGCCGCAGGCCCCCAAAAATCTTCTCTTGGTGGGGCGAGTATGATAGCAAAGCTACCATACTCGCCCCACCAGGGAGGTTCGGAGGGGCAAAGCCGCTCCGGCTCCTCTATTTCCGATGAAGCCTAATGCAACTGCGTAAGCCATAAAAGAAAACCTATGCAGCCACTCATCGGCCTGATCATGGGCTCAACATCCGACTGGGAGACGATGAGCCATGCCGCGCAGACGCTCGACCGCCTGGGCGTGCCCTACGAGGTGCGCGTGGTCTCGGCCCACCGCACGCCCGACCTGCTGTTCGAGTACGCCGGCTCGGCCGAAGCGCGCGGGCTGGAGGTGATCATCGCGGGGGCGGGCGGCGCGGCGCACCTGCCGGGCATGGCCGCCGCCAAAACCACGCTGCCGGTGCTGGGCGTCCCGGTCGAGTCGAAGGCGCTCAAGGGCATGGACTCGCTGCTCTCGATCGCGCAGATGCCGGCTGGCATCCCGGTGGGCACGCTGGCGATCGGCCGCGCCGGCGCGGTGAACGCGGCGCTGCTGGCGGCCGCCATCCTGGCCAATAAATACCCGCCCATCCGCGCGGCGCTGCAGCGCTTCCGCGCCGATCAGACGCAGGCGGTGCTCGATCAGCCGGATCCGCGCGAAGGTTCGGCAGGCTAGAGAGACGGGGTAGACGGGATTTGACAACAGTAGGAATCCTGGGCGGCGGGCAGCTCGGGCGCATGCTGGCGCTGGCCGGCTACCCGCTCGGGCTGCGCTTCCGCTTCCTCGAGCCCGCCGCCGACGCGCCGGCCGGGCATATGGCCGAGCACACCCGCGCCGGCTACGACGACCCGGCCACGCTCGACGCGTTCGCGGCCGGCCTCGACCTGATCAGCTACGAGTTCGAGAATGTGCCGGTGGCGGCGGCGCGCCAGCTGGCCGCGCGCGTGCCGGTGTACCCGCCGCCGCAGGCGCTCGAAGCCGCGCAGGATCGCGTGGCCGAGAAGTCGTTCTTCCAAAGCCTCGGCATTGCCACGCCGCCGTTCGCGGCAGTGGGCACGCCCGCCGAGCTCGACGCCGCGCTGGTGCGGATCGGCCTGCCGGCGGTGCTGAAGACGCGCCGCCTGGGCTACGACGGCAAGGGCCAATTCGTGCTGCGCGCGCGCGAGGATGCCGCGGCGGCCTGGGCCACGCTGGGCGGCTCGCCGCTGATCCTCGAAGGGTTCGTACGCTTTGCGCGCGAGCTATCGATCGTGGCGGCGCGCGGCCGCGACGGCGCGATCGCCTGCTACCCGCTGGCCGAGAACTACCACCGCGACGGCATCCTTCGGCTCTCGCTCGCGCCAGCGCCGGGGGGCACGCCCGCGCTCCAGGCCGCCGCCGAGCGGATCGCCACCCAGGCCCTTGAGGCGCTCGACTACGTCGGCGTGCTGGCGATCGAGCTGTTCCAGGTAGAAGAGCCTGCCTCTGCTGCCCCGGCGCTGCTGGTGAACGAGATGGCGCCGCGCGTGCATAACTCGGGCCACTGGACGATCGAAGGCGCCGAGACCAGCCAGTTCGAGCAGCACCTGCGCGCGGTGCTGGGGCTGCCGCTCGGCTCGGCGGCGGCGCGCGGCCACGCGGCGATGGTGAACCTGATCGGCGCCTGGCCCGACCC
>CALLYN010000075.1 GCA_937858455.1 uncultured Kouleothrix sp. | reverse complement strand
CTGCTCGACTCGCTGCCCGAGTACCGCGACGGCGCGCGCGAGCTGGTGAGCGTGCGTGCCAGGCCGCTGCGCTACCGCCCGGGCAAGCGCTGCACCATGCGCTTCGACATCTGGGAGCGCGCTGGTGGCGCGTACGCGCGCCGCACGCTGTACGGCAAGGCCTACCACCAGCTTGGCAAGGCCGCCTCGGTATTCAACGAGATGCGCATGCTCGCCGAGAGCGAGGCGGTGCGCTCGGGCCGGGTGGTGCTGGCGCCGGTGGCGGCGTTTCTGCCTGAGCTGATGATCGTGCTGCAGGGGCCGGTCGAGGGCGAGCCGCTTGAGCTGTTCCTCGAAGGGCTGCAGGGCAGCGCCACGGCCGGTGACCAGCGCGGCTGGGATGGCGTGATTCGCTCGGCCGACGCGCTGGCGGCGGTGCACACCTCGGGCGTCGCCACCGACCGCGAGCGCCCGATCGACAAAGAGCTGAAGCGCTTTGTCAAGCGCGCCTCGCAGGCCGCAGCGGTAGACGAGGCCGGCGGCGCCAAGCTGCTGGCCCTGGCCAACGCCCTGCCGGCCTGGCTGGGCCACCTGGCGCCGTGGGGCGAGCAGATCACGCTGGTGCACGGCGACTGCAAGCACAGCCAGTGCATGCTCACCGAGGCGGGCGTGGCAATTCTCGACTGGGATCACTGCGGCATGGCCGACCCGGCCACCGACATCGGCACCTACCTGGCTACCTTCCGCCAGATGGGCCTGCACCAGACGCTGAAGTCGCGCGGGTCGCCGGCAGCCGTGGCGCGCAGCCAGTGGCTCCGCGCGCTCGAAGACGCATTTCTCGACGCGTACGTGGCCGCCAGCGGCTTTGGCGAAGGCTTCTACTACCGCGCGCGCTGGTACGAGGCCGTGGCGCTGATGCGCAAAGCGCTACGCGCCTTCTCGCGGGCGCCGAAATCGCCCATGCCGCTGGCGCAGGTCGAGGCCGGCTGGAATATCTTGCACGATCTGCCGCCAGCTGCCTGAGGCCGGCGGATCGACGCGGGTGTGAAGAATCTCATTCCGGCCTGCGGCCGGCCGTGGTACAACAGTACGAGTATCCCCCACTTGTGGAGAGAGAAAGAACTATGAGCAACGCGAAGGCAGTTCCCGCAAAGGCAGCTGCACCTGAAAAGCCGGCGCAGAAACAAAGCGAGCTGGGGCATATCATCCGGCTGCTTAGGCGCTTCGTCAAAGGCCAGGGCCAGCCGTTCGTGCTCGGCTTCCTGCTTTTGCTGGCCGAAACCCTGACGGCGCTGGCCGATGGCCTGCCGCTGGCGTATGTGATCAACTATCTTACTGACCCGAAGAAAAATCCCGATGTGCAGACATTGGTGCAGAGCTGGACGGGGCTGCGCCTGCCGGCATTCGCCTCGCCGCTGGTGATGACCGTCGGCGCGATGGCCGCGCTGGTGGTGATCATCGCCATGCTCAACAGCCTGACCGACTCGCTTTCGGAGATCTACCTAGCCAAAGGCGGGCGCCTGCTGGGCTTCAATATGCGCGTGGCGCTCTACTCGCACCTGCAAAAGCTTTCGCTCTCGTTCTATGGCAAGCAGCGCACTGGCGACCTGCTGACCCGCGTTACCGGCGATGTAAGCGCGATCGAAGAATTCATGACTTCGTCGCTCTCGGATATTGTCGGCGGCATTCTTACGCTGGTTGGCACATTTGCCCTGCTGCTGTATCTCTCGCCGCAGATGGCGCTGGTGGCGCTGGTGCTGGTGCCTTTGCTGGCCTCAATCTCGAACTATTTTTCGCAGCGTGTCAAGGCCGCCTCGAAAAAGGCCCGCGCGCGCGAGGGCGATCTGGCGGCCAGCGCCCAGGAGATGCTGACGTCGATCCGCGTGATCCAGGTATATGGCAGCGGTTCCAGCCAGATCGAGCAGTTCTCGAAGCAGAGCGCCAAAACCATGGAGGCATCGCTCGAGGCTGCCGGAATCCAGGCGCGCTTTAGCTTCACCTTCAAGGTGATCGAGTCGGCAATCCTGGCGCTGATCATCTGCCTTGGCGTGTTTCTGAACTTGCAGAACATCATCGCGCTCGGCACACTGGTGTTCCTGGTGAAGAAGATCGACGATATGTTCAAGCCGACCAAGAAGATCATCAAGGAGTGGAACACGGTCGGCAAGATCTACGCCAGCGTCGAGCGCATCGCCGAGCTGATGGATCGCGCGCCAGCCGTGCAGGACGCGCCAAACGCGCTCCAGGCGCCGCGCTTCCAGGGCTTCATTGAGTTCAAGCACGTCAGCTTCGCCTACATGCCCGAGCCCGAGGATCTCAAGGGCGGCGCTGCTGCGCAGCCACGGCTGGCGCTGCGCGACGTGAACTTCTCGATCGCGCCGGGCGAGGTGGTGGCACTGGTAGGCGGCTCGGGCGCCGGCAAGAGCACGATCGTGCAGCTGCTGCCGCGCCTGTACGACCCGCATATTGGCGCGATCACCGTCGATGGCCAGGATCTGCGCGCGTTCACGCTCGAGTCGCTGCGCGGCCAGATGAGCATGGTGCTGCAGGAGGCGATTCTGTTCACCGGCACGGTGGCCGAGAATATCTCGTACGGCCGCCCCAACGCCACGCGCGAGGAGATCATTGCCGCAGCGATGCAGGCGAGCGCCCACGAGTTCATCGAGAAGCTGCCCGACGGCTACGACACAGTGCTGAGCGAGCGCGCCAGCAACCTCTCGGGCGGCCAGCGCCAGCGCATTGCAATCGCGCGCGCGTTTATCCGCAACACGCCGATCCTGATCCTCGACGAGCCAACCACCGGCCTGGACGCCGAGTCGACCGAGCTGGTGCAGCTGGCGCTGCGCTCGCTGATGCGCGGCAAGGCCACCGTGATCATTTCGCACGACTTGAACTTGATCCGCCAGGCCGACAAGATCATCGCGATCAAGGAAGGCGCGGTCGAGCAGGTTGGCACGCACAAAGATCTGCTCAAGCGCGGCGGCCTGTACGCCGACCTGTATAGCAAGCAGTTCGGCGATGTGGTGGCCGAGCAGGGCGGCCAGATGAGCAGCACGCCGGCGCTGGCCGAGCCGGCCAGGCCGGCCAAGCCGGCCGCACTGCCCAAGCCGCCAGTGCCTTCGGTGCTCGACGAAGACGAGCCCGAGGAGGACGAGGACGAGGTTGAGGTGGTGACGCCAAAGGCGTTCCAAACGCTGATCGGCAAAGCGCTGCCGACCCCGGTGTCGCAGAAGGCGTTCCAGACGCTGATGATGCAGGCGGTGCCGGCCGCCCCGGCCCAGCCGGCGCCGGCCGCCCCGGCCGCCCCAGCACC
>CALLYN010000074.1 GCA_937858455.1 uncultured Kouleothrix sp. | reverse complement strand
TCAAGGGCGGGTTCGGCGCTTCCGGATCGACCACCTTGGCGGCGCGGATCGCCGCCAGGCGCGCGGCCTTATCGTCCGACATGCTCGTGCCCGCTGCAGCTGGTGCCGCAGGAGCCTGAGTCGCGGCCGGCGCCGCCGCTGCAGTACCTTCCGCCTCGGCCTTCGCGCGGTTGGCGGCGCGAATCGCCTCTAGGCGGGCCTTCTTCTCGTCAGCGTCTGCCATGTACGACACCTCGTCAGATTTGCGAATGCGTGAAACGATGATACAACCATGCGGTTACAGGCTGGCATGTACAAGCCTGCGAGCCCACGAACCGACATTGCTTCAATTCCCGACAAAGCCCCCAAGCACATGCCGCCCGATCACTACCCGTAGGATCTCGGATGTGCCCTCGCCAATCGTCAGCAGCCGCTGGTCGCGATACAGCCGCTCGACCGGGTACTCCTGGCTGTAGCCATACCCGCCGAATACCTGGATCGCGTCGCGGCAGGTTTTCTCGGCCGTCTCCGAGGCGAATAGCTTGGCCATAGCGGCCTGCTGGCTAAACGGCCGGCCCTGGTCTTTCAGCCACGCGGCGTGGTATATCATCAGCCGCGCCGACGCGATTCCGGTAGCCATGTCAGCGATCATGTTCGAGATCGACTCGTAGGCGCCGATCGGCTTGCCGAAGGCCATGCGCTCTTTGGCATATGCGCTGGCCGCCTCAAAGGCCGCCTGCGCCAGCCCGACCGCCATTGCGCCAATGCCAATGCGGCCGCCGTCGAGCACTTGCAAGAACTGCGTGAACCCGCGGCCGCGCGGCCCCAGCAGGTTCTCTTTCGGCACGCGCACATCTTCAAGCATAATCGCGGTGCTCACCGAGCCGCGCAGGCCCATCTTGGGCTCGTGCTTGCCAAACGACAGGCCAGGCGTGCCCCCCGGCACAATGATCGCGCTGATGCCGTTCTTGCCCTTGTCCGGGTCGGTGACGGCGGTGAAGATGATATGCCCAGCCAGCGGGGCATTGGTGATCCACATCTTCGCGCCGTTCAGCACCCACTCATTGCCCTCGAGGCGCGCGGTTGTGCGCGTGGCCCCGGCGTCCGAGCCGGCGTGCGGCTCGGTGAGGCCGAACGCCGCGATATACCTGCCCTCGGCGGCGGGCTGCAAAAAGCGCTGCTTCTGCTCCTCGCTGCCGAACATAAAGATCGGCGCGCTGCCCAGCCCCATGTGCGCCGAGTAGGCCAGCGCGGTCGAGCCGCACGCGCGCGCAACCTCTTCCACCGCAATCGCCGCGCTGATGCTGTCGCCGCCGGCGCCGCCATAGGCTTCGGGAAACGGAATGCCCATCAGGCCAAGCTCGCCCATCTTGCGGAACGTCTCGGCTGGGAACTCGCCAGCCTCATCGACGTGGCGCGCGCGCGGGGCGATCTCTTTGGTGGCGAACTCGCGCACCGCCTGGCGGATCAGCAGCTGCTCCTGCGTTAGATCGAAATTCATGGGTGCCTCCGCACTGACTCCATTGTCAGCGTTTGTCGGCGGTAGTATACCATATTTTTCACAATCGCCACGCACGGGCCAGGCATCGTACCCACGCGCAGTGCCGCAGGTAGCCTGGCGCTACGCGCGGGAAGGAAACTGGAGCGATCCCAGCAGGTCGAAGAGCTCTTGGCGGGTGAACGGCTTGCGCAGCACCGGCAGCCGATGTTCCTTGAGAAACGTATCGGTGTCTACGCTGCTGGTATCGCCGGTCATCACAACCACGCGCTCGGCCGAGTGTGGCAGATCGCGGCACAGCAGGCTGTAAAAGGTGCGGCCGTCCATGTCGGGCATGCGAATATCGCAGAGGATCAGGTCGAACTCCTGGTGTTGCAGCTCGTCAAGCGCCTGCGCGGCATTGAAGGCACGTGTCACCTGGTAGCTCTGGCGCGAGAGCAGCCGCGTCACCAAGTCGACAATCGCCGGCTCGTCGTCGAGCACCAGCGCGCGCCGGGCAAGCGGCAAGGCCGGCGCCGCTACAGCGGGCGCGTGAGCAGGCGCCGGCTGGCGGCGCACCGGCAGCACCACCCGGAATGTCGCGCCTTGGTTGGGCGCGCTGCCCACAAGGATGGTGCCATGGTGCTGGCCAACAATCGCATACGCGATCGCCAGCCCCATGCCAATGCCCTGGCCAACCGGCCGGGTGGTGACAAATGGCTCGAACAGCCGATCGAGCACAGGCGGCGCTATGCCTGGGCCATTGTCGGCCACGTCGATCACCACCATCGGGTTCGAGTCGCCCAGGTAGGTGGCGCGCTGGATGGAAGGCAGCACGCCGGGCTTCTCGATCGGCATGCTCGCGGTATAGACATCGACCAGAATCTGGGCGGCCGGCCGATCGCGCAACGCCTGCTCGGCGTTGATCAGCAGGTTGAGCAGCACATGCTGGATCTGCGTCGCGTCGACCCATACCATCGGCACGTCGGCGTCGTAGTTCACCTGCAGCCGGATGTCGCCGGTGTGAAACGAGGTGCGCCGCAAGTCGAGCACGCGCTCGATCAAGTCGCGCGGTTTATGCCAATCCAGCTCGATCTTGTCGTGGCGCGCGAACGTCACCAGGCTCTGCACGACCTTACGGCCGCGCTGGGTGGCGTTGATGATCTGCTGCACGGCGCGGCGATCGTCCTCATTGGCCGGCTCGGGCAGTAGCTCGGCATTGCCAAGAATGATCGCCAGCGGGTTGTTCAGCTCGTGGGCGACCCCGGCGACCAGCTCGCCGAGCGCGGCCATCTTCGAGGTTTGAATCAGCTGGGCCTGCGTCGAGCGCAGCTGATCGTAGGCGAGCTTCAGCTCCTGGTGGCGGCGCTCGAGCTCGCTAAGCGCTTCGGCGCGCGCCAGCTCGGCCTTGCGGATGCGCAGCAGCGCGCGCGCGCGCGCCAGCAGCTCGTCGTTATGGAATGGCTTGGTCAGGTAATCATCGGCGCCAGCGTCGAGGCCGGCGATGCGGTCGGCAAGAGTCGCGCGGGCGGTGAGCATCAGAACCGGCAGGAAGACGCTGGCGGTGCGCGCCTTGATCGCCTGGCACACCCGGTCGCCGGGCATATCCGGCAGCATCCAATCGAGAATCACAAGATCGGGCTGATCGGTTTCCAGCAGCGCCAGCGCCCTACTAGCAGTATTGGCCACGAGCGTCTCGTATTCGGCGTCCTGCAACAGCACCGTGATCAGCTTCGAGATATGGTAGTCGTCCTCAACGACCAGTACGCGCGTCGGAGTTGTCATTGGCTTGGTGCTAACTGGCATCGGCTTAGGCCGATTGTGCGAACACCGACGATTCACGGCATCTGCCAATGTATTGTATCACAGCGGCCAAATAATCTTCATTGTTCTCTCACCTGGGCGGCGCCTGGTTCCGTGGTACAATGTCGCCTATGACTGCGCCTACCGGGTTGATCGACACACATATGCACCTGCACAGCCCGCAGTTCGATGAAGATCGGGCGGCGGTGTTCGAGCGCGCCCTTGGCGCCGGCGTGGCGCGTATGGTCGAGATCGGCTACGACCTTGTGTCGTCGCGCGCGGCGGTGGCGCTCGCCGAGAGCGACGCGCGGATCTTCGCGGCGGTTGGCATCCAGCCGCACTACGCCGCCGAGGCCGACGCGGGCTGGCTGGCCGAGATCGAGCGCCTTGCCGCGCACCCGAAGGTGGTGGCGATCGGCGAGATCGGGCTCGACTACTACCACGACCGCGCGCCGCACGAGCTGCAAGAACAGCTGTTTCGGCGCCAGCTTGCGCTGGCGCGCGCGCGCGAGCTGCCGGTAGTGATCCACAGCCGCGACGCGCAGGCCGACACCGTGCGAATCTTGCAGGACGCCGCGCGCGGTCAGCCCGGCATCATGCACTCATTCTCGGGCGACTGGCCGTACGCCCAGGCCTGCCTTGACGTTGGCTTCTTCCTATCCTTCAGCGGCCCGGTGACGTTCGCCAAGGCCACCGACCTGCACGAGGTGGCGCGCCGTGCGCCGCTCGACCGGATACTCACCGAAACAGACTGCCCCTACCTCGCGCCGCACCCGCTGCGCGGCCGGCGCAACGAGCCTGCGCATGTGCGCTACGTTGCCGAACGGCTCGCCGCGCTGCGCGAGATCCCGCTTGAAAGCCTGGCCGCGGCAGTCTGGCGTAATTCCTGCGAAATATTTAAGCTGCCGCATCCGTCATAACCTATGACGGCGGCGAAATGATTTAGTTACTTCCAGGGGCATGCGGCTGCTAAGCCGGCGCATGCGCCCCGAAAGCGTTTCATAGCGATGGTAGCAACAACACGGGCCGCGCGGCCATATATTCCATGGTATCTGCGCTGGAATCTGCCGGTGGTGGTGCCGGGCGGCATCCTGGCCGCGCTGATGCTCTGGTCGGTCACGCGTAGCATCGCCATATCGAACTGGGCCGAGGGGCTGAATATTCTGACGGTTGTAGCGCTGCCGGCGCTGCTGCTGGGGATCGTCTTCGCTCAGCTGCGCTGGCTACCGGGCTGGCTGGCGCATCTGCTCAGCGCGGCGCTGGGGGTGGCCTGGGCGGTGCAGAACAGCGGCGCCTTGCTGGTGCGCGAAGTTGGCCACGAGCTAGGGCCGGCGCTGGGCGCGCGGCTGCTGACCTGGGGCGACTGGGCCAGCGAGATCATGATTCGCATGATCATCTGGCTGCGCGTGCTCGGCGCCGGTGGGCGTGGCGAAGATATTGTGCTGTTCGTGGTGGCGCTGGCGCTGCTCATGTGGGCGCTCGGCTACGCCACCGGCTGGCTGCTGTTTCGCTCGCACCGCGCCTGGTGGGCGGTAGTGCTGAACGCATTTACGATCTTGGTGAATTACACCTTTGCCTCGCCAAAGCCCAACCAGCTGTTCTTCCTATTTCTCGGCAGCGCGCTGCTGGTGATTGTGCACCAGAACATTGTGCGCCACCAGCAGCGCTGGCAAGCCTCGGCCGTCGAGTACCCCGAGTTCATGCCCTGGCGCTTTCTCGTGGCCGCCACGCTGTTCTGCAGCCTGATCGTGCTGGTGACCAGCCTGCTGCCCGGCACCGTCAGCAACACGCAGGTGGCGCAGGTCTGGCGCACGATCAGCCTGCCGCTGACGGCCGCGCGCGAGGGCTGGGAGAAAGCCTTCAGCACCATTAACGCGCCGCCCGGAAGCGGCGGCGGCAACTTCGCAACTGGCACAGTGCGGGCCGGCGGGCCGCGCGCGCTCGGCGACACCGAGGTCCTGCGCATCCGCTCGCCGAAGTACGAGTACTGGCGTGCAGTGACCAAAGACCGCTACACTGGCCAAGGGTGGGATAGCACCGTCGGCGAGCGCGCGCGCGCCGCACTCGATTACTCGACCGAGATCCAGGCGCGCAGCCCGATCGCGCCGAACACAGCCGTGCCGCAGGCCGACCTGGCCGGCCGCACTCTGATCACCCAGACTGTTGAAATCGTCAACCAGGCGAATACCGACCTGATGATCTTCGGCGGCGAGTTCTCGTCGGCAACCATCCCCGTGCTGATCCAGAACGGCTTTCTGACGGCCAACAGTGGCAACCCGGTGCCGAATTTCGACGAGATCGCCGCGGTGTTTGCCGAAAGCCCATTGCAGCCTACCACCGTCTATACCGTCTCGACGTATATATCGACGGTCGACGAGCAGAGCCTGCGCCAGGCCGGCGACAGCTACCCCGACTGGGTGAAATCACACTACCTCCAGCTGCCAGACACGCTCACCGACCGCACGCGCGCCAAGGCGATCGAGATTGTGCAGCAGGTTGGTGCTGTTGCGCCATACGACCGGGCTAAAGCGATCGAGAGTTACCTGCGTACCCTGAAATACGATGAAACCCGGCCGCGGCCGCCGGAAGATCGCGACTGGGTCGATTACTTCCTCTTCAGCGCCCAGCGCGGCTACTGCGACGATTTTGCTACCGCCATGGTGGTGCTGCTTCGCTCGCTCAACGTTCCGGCGCGCTTAGCGCAGGGCTATGCCGGCGGCGCGCTCGACCCGCAGCAGAATGCTTATATCGTGCGCGAAAGCGTGGGGCACAGCTGGCCCGAGGTGTATTTTCCCGGCTATGGCTGGCAGCGCTTCGAGCCAACGCCGGCCTCGTACGCCAGCGTGCCAGTGCGGCCGGCCCTGCCGCTCGCCGACCCGGCCGACCCGAGTGCCGGGCCAAGCGTGCCGCCGATCAGCCAGAATGACGCTGAAGAGCGGCTACGCCGCCTGCTCGAAGAAGAGCGCCTGAAACAAGGCGGCACGTCGGCCTCGCTTGAAGATCTGCGGCGAGCCCAGGCCGAGCGCCAGGCGCGCGAGCAGCTACGCCAGCTAGTGATCGGCGGTGGGGTGCTGGCCGCGCTGCTTGCCGGTGTCGGGCTATTCTTCCTGTCGCTGCGCCGCGAAGTTCAGGGTCTCTCGCCTGCCAGCGCTGCCTACACCCGGCTGACACGCCTGGCAAACTGGGCTGGACTGCCGTATAATGAGCACCGTACGCCATACGAGTACGGCCGCGAGCTGGAGCGCCAGCTACCCGAGCAGCAGGCCGCAATCACCCGCATCGTCGATGCGTATGTCGGCGAGCGCTACAGCCGCACTAGCGGCGCCACGCCCAGCGACCTGGACCGCGACTGGCTGAGCATTCGCGGGGCGCTGATCAAGCGCTTGTTCGCACAGATCGGCTCCATCGCAAAGCCCAGGCCGCCCGGAGCGCAGCCGCGTAGATGACGGACGTATACAAGCCCTATGACCGTACCAATAGACGTCGCACAGCCAAAAACAACCACTGGAATCGAGCTGGTTCTCGTCAGCGACGAAGAGCTAGAGAGCCCATATCGCGTCATTATCGAGAACGATGATATCACGCCGATGGAGTTCGTGATCCTGGTGCTCTTGACGATCTTCGATCTTTCGATCGAGCGCGCGGAGAGCGTCATGCTTCAGGCGCACCACCAGGGTGAGGCATACGTCGCGACGCTGCCATATGCCGAAGCGCGCGAGCGGGTGTATAACGCCCATAGCGCCGCGCGCTCGGCCGGCTACCCCTTGAGCTTCTACCTCGAGCCCGAGGCGTAGCTAGCGCTACTTGCGCGATTGGCGTGCCTGATAAGCCGCAAAATGCGTCGCTTTGCGCTGGCCTTCGCTCATACCATCGCCCATCTGCTCGGCCAGCGCGCTGTACTGCGCGGCAGCAGGCGCGGCCAAGTACGGCGCAGCTGCGGCCAGCGACTGCAGCAGCAGCGCCCGCGCCTGCCCAGGCTGGCCGGCCCGCTCGAGCCGCAGCGCCCGCACTGTGCTGGCCGCAAGCTCAATTTCGCTCGCGCGCCGCAGCAGCTCCTCGGCCAGCGGCAGGCGCAATACGTCGGCCTCGGGCGCATAGCTGAACGCCACGGTAGCCTCAACGGTAGCCGTCCGGCCATCGAGATCGGCGTAGCACAGTGTGCCGGCGAGCGCCACGCTCGCACCCGACGCGTCCGGCGGTGTCAGTACCCGCGTGTAAAGCAGGCGCCGCTCACCAGCGCACAGATCGCCCAGGAAGATGCGGAGGCGGTCGCCCACGCGCTCGTGTGGCAAGTCGCCCAGCAGCTCAACCGTGACACCGCGCGGTACGGTGATCGTGACAAACACCTCGCGCACTACTACCGTCAGTAATTCGCCCAGCTCGCGGCGAAATACTTCGGCGATCTGCTCGGCCCGCTCGATATAGTAGAAGTGCCCGCCGCCCTGTTCGGCCAGCGCGGCCAGCAGCTGCTCGTTGAACCCAAGGCCAACGCCGAATGCCGATGTCGCCACGCCGCGCACGCGCAGCTCGCTGGCGTGGTGGGCCAGTTCTTCGACGTCGGTGATACCGCGGTTCGCCAGGCCATCGGTGAGCAGCAGCGCGCGGTTGACACCAGCGCTCGATTGGTAGGCCGCAACCTCGTGGCAGCCGGTGACCCAGCCACCCGACAGGTCGGTCCATCCGCCGGGCCGCAGCGCATCGACCGCGCGCTTCAGGACATCGCGCTGCGCCGCCGTCACCGGCGTGCTCCTGGCCACCAGCGATACCTGGTCGTCGTAGGCGACAAGTGCGACGCGGTCGCGCTCGTCGAGCAGATCGAGCACATACTTCGCGGCATGCTGCACATTCCGCAGCTTCTCACCCTGCATCGAGCCGCTGCGATCGAGGATCAGCGCAATATTGAGCGGCGCGCGATTGGCATGGCGCGGCAGCTCAGCCGCGCTGATCGCCCACTCGACGGTGCGCTGCGACGATACCTCGCACGCCACCAGGCGCCGGTCGGCGCTTGCGGTAAGCTTCAGTACTTGCTCGTCCATGGTGCCCTCCTCAGGTAGCATATTCGCTTGATTACTGACACTTTGGTGGGGGTTTGGGGGCGGCGAAGCCGCCCCCAAACTTCTTATTGTGTTGCACTACGTGGCTTCGCCACGTAGTGCAACACGATCTAGAAGTGATCGAGCGAACAGCGTATTAGGAGCTTTCGCGCCCGAACAGCGTGCGCCCAAACGCGATCAGGCGCTCAACCGCGCGGCGCTGCTGGTCGTTCAGTGGCTCGCGTATGTGCAGCTCAACCCCTGGCTCAATCGTGATCCGCCGCCACTGGTCGGCATCTGCGATCGCCATTTCGGCGCGCGGCGCCTGTAGCGCGACCGCCAGAGCCGGAGCGGGCGCCGGCATCTCGGCGAGCCGGTGTGGTGGCATCGGCTGAGCAGGCGCTGCGGCGGCCAGGTTGGCCTGGGGCTGCGCGACGCTACCGCAAGGCGGCGCTCCAGGCAGCTGATAGGGCAGCGGCGCCTCGGCCAGCTGCTGGCGTGCCGGAGCGCTCAGCAGCCGTGCGACGTACTCTGCGGCGCTGTCGGGCGGGGGTGGCGGCTCTTGCTGCCCCAGTAGCGTGCGGATCTCATCGGCCGACAGATGCTCGATCCGCGCTTTGATCGCGCCGAGCGGCAAATAGCCCGCTTTCAGCTGGCCGATCAGCCGGAGTCGCAGCAAATGCTCGGGGCTATACAGCGCGTACTGGCCGCGCGCGTCGGGCCGCGGCAGCAGCCCTTCGGCGGTGTAGTAGCGAATGGTGCGCGGCGTGACTCCAGCCAGCTCGGCGAGCTCGCCAATAGTATAGAGTGTTTCCTCGGCCATGCCCGCCTACCCTCCGCGCGCGTGCCAGGCGCCGAGCAGCTCGCGCTCGCGCGCGGGGCTGATGCCGGCGCGCCACTGGTGCTCGGCCCCA
>CALLYN010000073.1 GCA_937858455.1 uncultured Kouleothrix sp. | reverse complement strand
AGGAGCGCGAGCGTGCCGACGGCGGCGCCACCGCGCCACGCCAGGTAGCAGCAGCCCTGCGCGATCCGCTCGCGCGTCTCGCGCTGCTCGTGCGCCGATGGCGGCCAGACCGATGACCACTGGTGAATGCCGCGCGCCGCGAGCCAGGCGCCGGCCTCGTACAGCAGCCGGTCGACAATCTCGGCCTGCTCGGCGGTCGCCGGCGCGACGACGAGATCCTGATCGTCCATAGCACCTCAACGAGCGCTCGTCCGCAGGCTGCACAGTGGCACGTGTGCATCTTCTGTGTGCGGTTTTCCGCGCGTAGCGCGGAAAAACCGCACACGCATCTGCCGAAGGCTGTACGCGCCAGCTGCGTACGTTCTACCGGGCACGCAGCCGGCAAGGCGACAAGCAGACGGGCACATAGGCGAAGTGCCGCTTGCCTCCTTGCCGGCCTTCGGAGGGCTACTCTTGCGGCCGGAGCCCGTGTTTGGCCTTGTCGCTGCCCTCGACCAGCGCGCGCACCTTCACCGGCAGGCCGAAGATCTTGATAAAGCCCTCGGCGTCTTTCTGGTTGTAGGTTTGGCTCATGGTGAAGCTGGCGATGTCGGGGTTGTACAGGCTCGCGGCGGCCTTGCGGCCCACCAGCGTGGCGTTGCCCTTGTAGAGCTTCAGGCGCACCGTGCCGGTGACGTTCTGCTGGGTGACGTTGAAGAACGCCTGCAGCGCCTCGCGCAGCGGCGTGTACCACAGGCCGTTGTAGACCAGCTCGGCGTAGCGATGCGCCACCACGTCTTTGTAGTGCATGGTCTCGCGGTCGAGCGTGAGCTGCTCGAGGCCCTGGTGGGCCGCGCGCAGGATCGTGCCGCCCGGCGTCTCGTAGACGCCGTGGCTCTTCATGCCCACCAGCCGGTTCTCGACCAAGTCGACGCGGCCGACGCCGTGCTTGGCGCCGAGGTCGTTCAGCGCAACCAGCAGCTCGACCGGGCCGAGCCGCTGGCCGTTCACGCTCACCGGCGTGCCCTGCTCAAAGCCAACCTCGACGTACTCGGGCGTGTCGGGGGCCTGCTCGGGCGACACCGACAGGGTGAACATGGCCTCCTCGGGCTCGTTCCACGGGTCTTCGAGCACGCCGCCCTCGTGCGAAATATGCCAGATATTGCGGTCGCGGCTGTAGATCGACTTGAGCGTCGCCGTGACCGGCACATTATGCTCGGCGGCGTAGTCGAGCGCGTCCTCGCGCGAGCGGATGTCCCACTCGCGCCAGGGCACGATCGCCTTGAGGTGCGGCGCGAAGGCCATGTACGTCACCTCGAAGCGCACCTGGTCGTTGCCCTTGCCGGTGCAGCCGTGCGCCAGCGCGTCGGCGCCCTCCTGCAGGGCGATCTCGGCCTGGCGGCGGGCGATCAGCGGGCGCGCCACCGAGGTGCCCAGCAGGTACAGCCGCTCGTAGATCGCGCCCGACTGCAGCATGGGGAACAGGAAATCGCGCACGAACTCCTCGCGCAGATCCTCGACATAGCACTTCGACGCGCCGCTGGCCTTGGCCTTCTCCTCCAGCCCGGTCAGCTCGTCGGCCTGGCCGAGGTTCGCGCAGTAGCACACCACCTCGGGGTTGCCGTAGTTCTGCTTCAGCCACGGCACGATGATGCTGGTGTCGAGGCCGCCCGAGTAGGCAAGCACGACTTTCTTGACATTGGGTTTCACGATTTGCTCCTCATTGGCCGATGAAAGGATGTACGATAGACACGTAGAACTTACACAGATGGTGTGCTCAGCCTTCGGCAGAGCGGTACTTTTCGACGTACAAGCGGATCGCGATCGATCATGAGAACAGCACCTCGATGTCTTCGCGCGTGAGCGACTTGAACACCCCGCCCTCGGCGCCAATCACCTGGTCGACGATCGCGCGCTTGTGCTCCTGCAGCAGCAGGATCTTCTCTTCGACGGTATCGCGCGCGATCAGCTTGTACACAAACACCGGCTTGTCCTGCCCGATGCGGTGGGTGCGGTCGGTGGCCTGCTGCTCGACCGCCGGGTTCCACCAGGGGTCGATATGGATCACATAGTCGGCGGCGGTGAGGTTCAGGCCAACGCCGCCGGCCTTGAGGCTGATCAGGAAGAACGGCAGGTCGTCGTTGTTCTGAAAGCGATCGACCTCGCCCTGGCGGTCGCGCGTCTGGCCGTCGAGGTAGCAGTAGGGCACCTTGCGGTCGTCGAGCGCCTCGCGCACGAGCGCGAGCATCTGCACGAACTGCGAGAACACCAGCGCGCGGTGGCCCTCGGCGCGCAGCGTGTCGAGGGTGTCGAGCAGCAGCTCGAACTTGCCCGAAACGCCTTTGAACTTCGCGTCGACCAGGCGCGGGTGGTTGCTGATCTGGCGCAGGCGCAGCAGGCCCTCGAGGATCTTCATGCGCGCGTCGTTCATGCCGTCGTTGTCGATCAGGCCGAGCAGCAGCGCGCGGTAGTAGTCGCGCTGCTTGTCGTACAGCTTGCGCTGGGTCGGCTCCATGTCGCACATCACGATCTCTTCGCTGCGCGGCGGCAAGTCGGCCGCAACTTGGTCTTTGGTGCGGCGCAGGATGAACGGGTAGACCATCTTGCGCAGGAACTGGGCGGTGTCGCCGTTCTGCTGGCGCTCGATCGGCGTCACAAACTCCTCGCGGAAATAGCCGACATCGCCGAGCAGGCCGGGGTTGAGAAACGCGAACTGCGACCACAGCTCGAGCGTTGAGTTCTCGATCGGCGTGCCGGTGAGCACCAGGCGGTGGCTGCCGCGCAGCAGCCGCGCGGCCTTCGACGTCTCGGCCAGCGGGTTCTTGATCGCCTGCGACTCGTCGAGCACGATGTAGTTGAACTGGTACTGGCGCAGCTTCTCGACATCGCGCAGCATGGTGCCATAGGTTGTCAGCACCAGGTCGTGCTTGGCGAACTCGGCCGGGTCGGCGATGCGGCCCTGGTCGGCGTGCACATACACTGCCAGCTCGGGCGTAAACTTCTCGGCCTCGCGCTGCCAGTTGAACAACAGCGAGCGCGGCATGACGATCAGGCTGGCGGGGGCCTCGTTCTCGGCCTCGTAGAGCGACTCGAGGAACGCGAGGGTGCAGATCGTCTTGCCGGTGCCCATGTCGTCGGCCAGGCAGCCGCCAAAGCCATACTCGCGCAGGAAGTGCATCCAGTCGTAGCCGAACTTCTGGTAGGGCCGCAGCTGGCCTTTGAAGGTAGTGGGCAGCGGCTGCGGCTCGATCCGCTCGAAGCCGCGCAGCTTCTCGCGGCGCTGCTCGAACGCCTCGTCGGCGCGGGCGCGGTCGGCGTCGGCCAGCAGCTGGTCGAGCATGGTGATATGGTGCTGCGAGAAGCGCAGGTCGTCGCCGTGCTCCTGGCCGAGCGCGAGCAGGTGGCGGTAGCGATCGATCCACTCCTCGGGCAGCTGGCCGATCGTGCCGTCGGCGAGCTTGACATATTTCTCGCGCTTTTTGATCGCGTGGCGGATGTCTTTCAGCGACACCGACAGATCGCCGTAGTTCACGACCGCCGTCACGTCGAACCAGTCGATGCCGCTGCTGACATTGAACGAGATCGTGGGGGTGTTGCGGTTGACGCGCGCCAGCGTGAGCGCCTCTTCGCCGTAGATCGTATAGCCGGCCTCGGCGAGCTTGGGCACCTGGTGCATCAGGAAGTCGATCGGGTGGACGGTTTTCTTCACCAGCCAGATGTGTGGCTCGGGGCCGCGCTTGAGGCTGTAGGACGAGAGGTTCTGCCAGGCTTCCTGCTCGCGCTGCGGCTGGCGGGCCACGCGCGCGAGCGAGGTGCTGCCGGGCTTGCGCAGCGTGGCCGTCTCGGGCAGGCGTTTATCGTAGGCCAGCTCGTACTCGCCGTAGCCGAAGCGCAGCTC
The DNA here is from genome assembly GCA_937858455.1 of uncultured Kouleothrix sp. Classification (GTDB taxonomy): domain Bacteria; phylum Chloroflexota; class Chloroflexia; order Chloroflexales; family Roseiflexaceae; genus Kouleothrix. The sequence continues at coordinate 5,854 of CALLYN010000073.1, read as the reverse complement.
GGCCTGCAGGCCCTCGGGGCTCTCGGCGAGGTACAGCCGCGGCTGGGGCGCGTCGGTGATATCGTGCCACTGCACCATGTCGCCGCGCACGGTGACGCGCTCGGTCAGCGGCAGCAGGTGCTTCTCGAGGAAGGTTTCCTCGTCTTCGGGCGGGATGGTAAGCTCGGGGTATTCGAGCAGCGCCTGCGCCAGGCCGTCGCCGCTTTTGAGCTGTACCAGCGTGTGGCCCAGCAGCAGCCACGGCGGGTCGGGCACCACCACAACCGTCTCGCGGCGCTTGATCGGCAGCACGCGATCGCCGACCGACACGCGCGCCACCAGGCGCAGGCCGGCCTTATGCTGGCTCAGCTCGGCCTCGACGGTGCCAAGCTCGGGCAGCACCTCGATGCGCTGCTGCAGCGGGTTGCCCTCGTGGCCGATATACACCAGGCTGCCGGGCAGCAGCGGCAGCACCGGCTCGTAGAAGGCATTCTCGCGGCCGTAGCTGTAGCCCGAGAGCATGTACGGGTTGCCGACCGCCAGGTTCACCGCCGCCAGCTCGGTCTCGCTGGCGCCGGGGTACGTCTGGCGGCTGATCCGGCTGCGGATGGGCTTGGCGTGGCTGGAGAGGTCGATCCGCGCGATCGCCGCAGCGATCGCCTCGTGGTCGCCGAGCTCGTGGCTGGCGAACAGGCGCGCGGCCAGCGAGTAGGGCACCACCGCCCAGCTATTGTTGCGCTCTTGCAGGCTAAACACAATCGGGCTGTAATTCACGCTCGGGCGGCGCGCCGAGGAGTGCGCGCTCTGGTCGAGCACGGCCTGCCAGAGCTTGGGCGGGTGCGCCACCAGGTACTCGTGCAGCTTCAGCGCGGCGGCCACGCGGTGGCGGCACAAATACCACTGGTAGCTTTCGCGGCAGGTGCAGCTGAGCGCGATCTGGTGCGCGTGCAGCCACACCGACACAGTGTATGGGCGGTTGGTCTTATGATCGCGCACCTGCAGCCGCGCCGAACTTTGCCCCACGCTCTCGATGCTTGCCCGGCCGGCGGCAAAATCATCGCGGCCGGCGGTGACATTCTGGGGTGGGGTATTTTTGCTGATCTGCTCGATGCTGAGCATATCGGCGGTGAGAAGGTTGATCATCGCTTCCTGCTCCCTTTGCAGGTGCCGCAGCTGCGCCTAACGTGGTATGTGCGATGTGCGGGCTGAGAACCTGTAGCAGCGCGGCGCTGTGCTTGGCCGAACCAGCGGCCAAAGCAAGTATCAGCGCTCTACTATAGCACGTCGGGCGTGGTGCTCTTGCAGCGAGCGCACCTTCAGCTCTTTGGCCTTGAGCGCGCGGATGGCGCTCACGGTGGCGGCCGCGCCGGTGAGCGTGGTGACGAGCATCACACCGTGGCGGATGGCGGCCGAACGTAGCGCCTGGCCGTCCTGGTAGGCGCGCGCGCCCAGCGGCGTGCTGATCACCAGCTGCACCTTGCCGGCGGCGATCAGGTCGGCAGTGGTGCTGCCGCCCTCGGAAACCTTGTTGACGGCGTCCACCGGCAGGCCGAGCTGGGCGAGCCAGGCGGCGGTGCCGCGGGTGGCGTAGAGCGAAAAGCCCAGGCGCACCAGGTCGCGCGCGATCCGGCTGATCGCGCCCTTGTCGAAATCGTTGACCGTCAGCAGCGCCCCGCCGGCGGTGGGGATCTTCTGGTTCGCGCCCATCTCGGCCTTGGCGAAGGCGTGGCCAAAGCTCGAGGCGTGGCCCATCACCTCGCCGGTCGAGCGCATCTCGGGGCTGAGGAACACCGCCGCGCCGGGGAACTTCTCGAACGGCAGCACCGCTTCTTTCACAAAGAAGCCGTCGAGCGCCGGCTCGGCCAGCAGGCCCAGCTCGGCCAGGGTTTTGCCGGCGGCCACCTGCGCGGCGATCCGCGCCAGCGGCACGCCGGTGGCCTTGGCGATAAACGGCACGGTGCGGCTCGAGCGCGGGTTCACCTCGAGCACATACACTTCGTCGTCCTTGATCGCATACTGCACGTTCATCAGGCCCCTGACGCCCAGGGCCATGCCGATGCGGATGGTCTCGTCGCGGATGATCGCCAGGTGGTAGGCGCTGACCTTGTAGGGCGGCATGACCATAGCCGAGTCGCCTGAGTGGACGCCGGCCTCTTCGACGTGCTCCATGATCCCGCCGATCACCACGCGCTGGCCATCGCCCACCGCGTCGACATCGACCTCAAAGGCGTCTTCGAGGTAGCGATCGATCAGCACCGGCTGGCCCTCGCTGATCCGCGCGGCCTCGTGCAGGTACTGCGCCAGACCGTCGTCGTCGTAGGCGATCGCCATGGCCCGGCCGCCGAGCACATACGAGGGCCGCACCAGCACCGGGTAGCCGATCCGCGCGGCGATCTCGCGCGCCGCCGGCAGGTCGGCGGCCATGCCACTTTCGGGCTGCTCGATCTCGAGCGAGCGCAACAGCGCGCCGAAGCGCCCGCGGTCCTCGGCCAGGTCGATCGCGTCTTGCGAGGTGCCCCAGATCGGCACGCCATAGGCCGCCAGGCCCTTCGCCAGGTTCAGCGGCGTTTGCCCGCCGAACTGCACCAGCACGGGGACGAAAGACGAGGGACGAAAGACGGGGGATGAAATGTCCTCATTTGTCTTTGGCCGTTCGTCTGTCGCCTCGCCCGACTCGCGCTCCCAGATGTTCAGCACATCCTCGAGCGTCAGCGGCTCGAAGTACAGCCGGTCGGAGGTATCGTAGTCGGTCGAGACGGTCTCGGGGTTGCAGTTGACCATGATCGTCTCGTAGCCCAGGTCGCGCAGCGCGAGGCAGGCGTGCACGCAGCAGTAGTCGAACTCGATGCCCTGGCCGATGCGGTTGGGGCCGCCGCCGAGGATCATCACCTTGGGCTTATCGGTCACCGCGGCCTCGTCGGCGCTGGCGTAGGTGCTGTACATGTACGGCGTGTGGGCCTCGAACTCGGCGGCGCAGGTGTCGATGCGGTGGTACACCGGGGTGATGCCGAGCGCCTTGCGCCGCGCGCGCACGTCCATTTCGCCTGGGCGAGCGGCGGGGGGCGAAGGAGGAAGGCCCGGCTCGGCCGAAGAAAAGCTTTGGTCTTCCGTCTTTTGTCTTTCGTCTGGGCGAAGGAGCAGTGCGATCTGCGCGTCCGCGAAGCCATTCTGCTTGGCCTCGCGCAGCAGCACAGCCGGCAGGCTGGCGAGGGTGTGGCCGGCCAGCTCGCGCTCGATCGCGATGATCGCGCCCAGCTGCTCGGCGAACCACGGGTCGTAGCCCGACGCGGCCGCCAGCTCGTCGGGGTGCATGCCGGCGCGCAGCGCATCGGCGGCGGCGAAGATGCGCTCGGGGCTTGGCGAGCCGAGCGCCGACAGCCAGGAGCCCTCGCCCGGCGATTGGCCGGCCCTCGGCTCTTGGCTCTTGGCTCTTTTCATCCCAAAGCCCACCGCGCCGATCTCGAGGCCGCGCATGGCCTTCTGAAACGCCTCGTTGAAAGTCGTGCCGATCGCCATCACCTCGCCGACGCTTTTCATCTGCGGGCCGAGCGTCGGGTCGACGCCGGGGAACTTCTCGAAGGCCCAGCGCGGGATCTTCACCACCACGTAGTCGAGGCTCGGCTCAAACGAGGCCGGCGTGACCTTGGTAATATCGTTGGGGATCTCGTCGAGGGTATAGCCCACCGCCAGCAGCGCGGCGATCTTGGCGATCGGGAAGCCGGTAGCCTTCGAGGCCAGCGCCGACGAGCGGCTGACGCGCGGGTTCATTTCGATCACGATCGTCGCGCCGTCGGCCGGGTTCACCGCGAACTGCACATTCGAGCCGCCCGTCTCGACGCCCACCACGCTCATTACGGTCTTGGCCTGGTCGCGCAGGCGCTGCAGCTCGCGGTCGGTGAGCGTCATGGCCGGGGCGACGGTGATCGAGTCGCCGGTGTGCACGCCCATGGGGTCGAGGTTCTCGATCGAGCAGACGACCACGAAGTTGTCGGCGCGGTCGCGCATCACCTCGAGCTCGTACTCCTTCCATCCCAGCACGCTCTGCTCGATCAGCACCTGGCCCACCGGCGAGGCGCGCAGGCCGCGGTCGGCGATATCGCGCAGCTGGGCTTCGTCGTAGGCCACGCCGCCGCCCGAGCCGCCAAGCGTGAACGAGGGCCGCACCAGCACCGGGTAGCCGATCTGCCGGGCCAGCGCCAGCGCGCCGTCCACGGTCGTCACCGTCTCGCCCTCGGGAACGCCGAGGCCGGCCTTGAGCATCGCCTCCTTGAAGAGCTGGCGATCCTCGGCCAGGTCGATCGCGTCGGGCGAGGCGCCGATCAGCTGCACGCCGTAGCGCTCGAGCACGCCGCTCTTGAACAGCCGCATCGCCAGGTTCAGGCCCGTCTGGCCGCCGACAGTCGGCAGGATCGCGTCGGGGCGCTCGCGCTCGATGATCCGCTCGACGATCCCGGGGGTCAGCGGCTCGATGTAGGTCGCGTCGGCGAACTGCGGGTCGGTCATGATCGTGGCGGGGTTCGAGTTCACCAGGATCACGCGGTAGCCCTCGCGGCGCAGCACCTTGCACGCCTGCACGCCAGAGTAATCGAACTCGCACGCCTGGCCGATCACAATCGGCCCCGCTCCGATGATCAGGATGGACTGTATGTCTGTGCGTTTCGGCATTCTGCTTCCTATTTTCCCCACGAAGGTGCGAAAAGACAGGCTAAGTTAACCACCAAGGCACCAAGGCACCAAGATCTATATGGCAATTCGTTTGATGCCATTCTTGATGAGCGGTACATTGAAATTTATGAGATAGCCGAGGCGTCTTTGTGTAAGTTTAAGCTGCGACATCAATTGTGCTGTAAAAACCGGGTGCATTTCTTGCACTGCCTTTAGCTCGCAGATAACAAGTGAGTCGATGAGTACGTCAAGACGTAATCCTTCTTCAAAAATAATTCCATCGTAGGTTATGGGACAGGCAACTTGACGCTGAACTGTATACTCTGTCTTCGACAGCTCGTGGCAAAAGCACACTTCATAGATCTGCTCTAGCAGACCAGGACCAAGCGCTTTGTGAACTGTATATGCTGCTTGAACGATCGCCTTGCCAATTGTATCTTCGCGATGGGAGGGCGGTTCAATGCTCATATACAACCCCTTGGTGTCTTGGTGCCTTGGTGGTTGATCTGCAGCTTTCATCTGCTATGTGCGCTTTGGCCGCTATATAGTACCATCTTTCATGAGGGCGACGAACTGGTCGAACAGGTACGATGCGTCGTGCGGGCCGGGCGCAGCCTCGGGGTGGTACTGCACGCTGAAGGCGCGCAGGTCGGGGGCGCGCAGGCCCTCGCAGCAGCCGTCGTTCAGGTTGGTGTGCGTCACCTCCACGCCGGCCGGCAGGGTTGTGTCGTCGACGGCGAAGCCGTGGTTGTGGCTCGAGATCTCGACGCGCCCGGTGTCGCTGAAGCGCACCGGCTGGTTGCCGCCGTGGTGGCCGAAGCGCAGCTTGTAGGTGCTGCCGCCCAGCGCCAGGCCGAGGATCTGGTGGCCCAGGCAGATGCCGAAGAGCGGGCGCTTGCCCAGCAGCTCGCGCACCGACGCCACGGCGTACGTCACGGCGGCGGGGTCGCCGGGGCCGTTTGAGAGAAACACGCCGTCGGGGTTCAGCGCCAGCACGTCGGCGGCGGGCGTGTTCGCCGGCACCACCGTCACGCGGCAGCCGCGCTCGGCCATCAGCCGCAGGATATTGCGCTTCATGCCGAAGTCGTAGGCCACGACGTGGAGCGCGGGCGCGCCGTCGGCATCGCCGGCCGGGTGCTTGGCGGCCCACTCCGCCGCAGGCGGCTCGGCCCAGTGGTACGGCTCGGCGCAGGTCACGTGCGGCACCAGG
>CALLYN010000072.1 GCA_937858455.1 uncultured Kouleothrix sp. | reverse complement strand
GCTCGAAGCGCACCGCCGCGATCGGAGAGCGCTGATGGCGACGCTTCAGCTGCGCTCTCCTGATCTGCAGCGCCTGCTGCGGCGGGTGCAGCGGCCATGGCTGCGCTATGTCGAGCAGCGCGCGCTTGGCCGCTATACCCTGCTGGCCGGGCGCCTGCTCGAACAGCTGGCGCGCGATGGCCAGGCCGAGCTGCCCAGCGGCGCTGGGCACGTGGCGTCCGGGCTGATCACCCGCAGCGATGTGGTGGTGCTGCTGCTGGCCGATAGCCCGGCCGGCGCGCCAGCGCGCGTGCTGAAGCTGCCGCTCACGCCCGACGCCGAGCGTAGCACGACGCTGCATCGCCAGGTGGTGGCGAGCTTGCAGGCGATGCCGATGCTGCGCTCGTTCTACTCGCTGATGCCGCGCCCGCTCGCCTGGGGTACGTTTGAGGGCCAGAGCTACTACCTCGAAACCGCGCTGGCCGGCGAGGCCGCCAGCGATCTGGTGCGCCGCGGCACCGCCCCCGCATCGTTCAAGCACGATGCCGTGCGCGCGATCCGCCAGCTGCACCTCGGCACCGCCCAGCGCCGCGTGATCGATGCCGCAGCGTTCGGCCGGCTGGCCGGCGACGACCTGGCCACGCTGTACCAGCACAGCGAGCGCTGGCCTTCGGCTACGCTGGTGCGCGACGCGCTGCAATCGCTCGAGGCGTTGCTGCGGCGCCGGCTGATTGGCGCCGACCTGCCGTTCGGCTGGATCCACGGCGACTACTGGCCCGGCAATATTCTGACACAGCCCGGCGGCCTGGGTGGCATTATCGATTGGGATCGCGCGCTGCCCAACCAGCTGCCGCTTCTCGATATCGTGCACCTGCTGGCGTATGTTCGCAAAATGCAGCAGCATACCGAGCTAGGTGAAGAAATTGTCAACTATCTTTTGCCGGCAGCGTTCGACCAGGCCGAGCGCGCGCTGCTCGACGAAACGCTCGGGTACTATGGCCTGCCCGACGATCCGGAGTTCTGGCGCGCGGCGATCTATTTGTATTGGTTGCGCTTCGCCGCCGCGAATCTGGCGCGCTACCCCCGGTTGCAGAACGACACATTCTGGTTGAGTAAAAATGTATTGACTGTATTGAAACGGAACCTGATATGAATATCCTTGTGATCGATCGCTCGCCGCCTTGTAATTTGCTGCAAGGCAACGCGCTGATTGGCCAACACCTGTTTCGCCGCCTGCGCCACCATCACCTGACGCTGATCTGCCCGGCCCCCACCCACGAGATCCCGCGCTACCAGGCTGAGCTGGCCGAGCTGTTCGATGTTGTTCACCTGGTGCCGCGCGAGACGCAGGTGCCTGCGCTGATGGGTATGGTCGAGCCGGCGCTGGCACAGCTCGGTATGCGCCGTGCCGGCACCGCCGAGCCCGACGCCGCGCGGCGCTTTGCCGAGCGCCTGCAGCAGGTGCTGGCCGAGCGCTCGTTCGATGTCGTGCATACACGCCAGCTGCCCATGGCCGCGTTTTCGGGCGGGCTGAAACACCCGGCCAAGCTGCTCGAGCTGATCGACTCCGAAACGCTGCAGGCTGCCCGGCGCGTGCGCCCCGGCGCGCCCAAGACGCGCCTGCGCGCGGCGACGGCGCGGCTGATGGAGCAGCGCGCGGTGCGCCAGTTTCATGCGATTACCAGCGTGGCCGAGGCCGATGCCCAGGTGATCCGCGGCCTGGCGCCGAATATTCCGGTGTACGTTACGCCCAACGGCGTCGACGCCGAGTTCTTTCACCCGCTCGATCTGCCCGAGCAGCCCGATACCCTGGTGTTTACCGGCGCAATGTCGTTCCCGCCGAATGTCACCGCGGTGCTGCACTTCTATCAGAACATCCTGCCGCTGATCCGCAAGGAGCTGCCGCAGGTGCGCCTGGTGGTGGCCGGGCGCGACCCGTCGCCGGCGATCGCCGCGCTGGCGAGCGACCCATGTGTCACCGTCACGGGCTTTGTCGAAGACATCCGGCCCTACCTGGCGCAATCGTGCGTGATGATCTGCCCGATGACCAGCGGCAGCGGCATCAAAAACAAGGTGCTCGAGGCCATGGCGATGGGGCGTCCGGTGGTTTCGACCACGCTGGGTATGGAGGCGCTCGAGGTGACGAGCTGGCGCGAGCTGGTGGTCGCCGACGAGCCAGCCGAGTTCGCTGCGGCGCTGCTGCGCCTGCTGCGCGACGAGGCCGCCCGCCGCGAGATCGGCGCCGCCGGGCGCGATCTGGTGCTGCGCCGCTACACCTGGGATGCCTGCGCCGCCAGCTACGACACGATCTACACGCAGCTTGCGGCCCGGCGCAGCGTTTCTGTCGCTTCCACGAGCTACCTGCCGGGCCAGCCCGGCGGGCATATGAAATAATTGAGGATTGGCCGGTGTAGCATTATTGCCCGTTGCGCTACACTGGCCGGCCCGAGCGCAAGACTCGCAAAGGAGGTGCGCCGCTCACCACCAGGAGTAGGACAGACGCAGCTGGCGAGCTCAGCTTTTGGCAGAAAGGTGGCCAAGTACCGTGCTGCCGCAGGCAAAAGCGCCGCATTGAGATGCCGAGCAACGCACCTGCGTAAGTCCTAAGGAGTGAAGAGAAGAGAAGGTAGGTATACATCACACTTATACAACGACGAAAGGGGAACCTACAATGGGGACATGGAGCAAAGCAATAAATGAATCGGCAAAAACTTGGGGTATCTCGAAGCGTTTGGCGTGGTGGATCATTTGGGTGCCGATTGTTGGCGCGCTGCTCGTGGGCGCGTCGCGCGTGAATCGCCAGCTGTTTACTTTCATTACCATGGAAGATGGCCCGCTGGAGTGGCCGCAGTTCTTCTGCTTTGCGGCTGCCTCGATCGTTGGCTTTGGGGTGGCGCTCAAGCGCCTGCGCTCCGGGCACCCGTGGCAGGGCCTGCTGTTTGTGGCGTTTGGCCTGGCCACCTTTCTGATCGCCGGCGAAGAGATCTCGTGGGGCCAGCGCGTCTTTGGCTGGCAGACGCCGGCCGATCTTGCGGCGATCAACCACCAGGGTGAGACGACGGTGCACAATATTCGCTGGGTGCAAGAGCTACTGGGCATGCTGCTGGCGATCGCTAGCGGTATTGCAATGCTGCTGCCGTTCGCGAGCAAGAAGTTTACGTTTGGCAAGCGCTGGGATCAGGGCGACTTCCTGCTGGCGCCGCCGCTGTTCAGCATCTCCTGCTTTTTTGCGATGTTCGCGTATAAGGTCATTCGTTTTGCGTTCTTTCCCGACTCGGATTTCACCGTCACGAAGTTTGGCGAATGGCCCGAGCTGTGCTTTGCCTCAGGCCTGCTGCTCTTCGCCTACCTGAACTACCGCCGGCTTTCGGGCCGGGTGGCGCCGGTGCTGTCGGCGAATACCGAGCAGGCCCGCGTCGCGAAGTAGCCTGCCACCCAGGGCTGCCCCGACTGCTGCCCATCGCCCGTGCATCAGCGTGCTCGGGCGATGGGCTGTACTACAATGGGTCGCGGGATCGTGACAAACTTCTCATCCGAGTAACCTTTACGCGCTGGTGAAGGTTTTATTCATAGAGGCCAGGCAAACGTAAAGTGATATTAGCCAGCTATTTACAGGGATAACAATGGCCACAAGCGAGCAGATCATCGAGCGACGCAGCCAGGCACAGCCCGCGCCAAGCGGCGCTCGCACACATTTCAAGGTAGCCTACACGATGTCGCGCTTTCCCAAGCTGAGCGAGACATTCGTGCTGTATGAGATGCTGGCCCTGCAGCAGCAGGGCGTCGGCGTCGAGGTGTTCCCGCTGATCAACGAGCGCGCCGCAGTGGTGCACGCCGAAGCCAAGCCGTTTGTCGAGCGCGCGCACTACCTGCCGGTGCTCTCGCTGCCGATCCTCAAGGCCAACCTGCACTTCCTGCGCACGCGCCCGGCGGCTTACCTGGGCGTGTGGCTTGAGGTGCTGCGCGGCACGCTCGGCAGCCCAAACTACATGATCGGTGGGCTTGGCATCATCCCCAAGGCCGCCAAATTCGCCTACGATATGCAGCGCCTGGGTGTGAGCCACCTGCACGCGCATTTCGCCAACCACCCCACCGTCGCGGCGCTGGTGGTTCACCGGCTCACCGGCATCCCTTTTAGCTTCACCGCCCACGCGCACGACATCTACGTCGACCAGCATATGCTCAAAGAGAAAGTGCGCGCGGCCAAGTTCGTGGTGGCGATCTCGGAGTTCAACCGCGAGCTTATTGCCAAACACGCAGGCGACGATATGCGCAGCAAGATCAAGATCGTGCACTGCGGCGTCGATACGCGCCTGTTCCAGCCGCGCCAGAAAGCCGCTGGCGAGCTGTTCACGATCGTGTGCGTCGGCTCGCTCGAAGAGAAGAAAGGGCAGACCTACCTGATCGAGGCCTGTCGCCTGCTCAAAGAGCGCGGCCTGCGGTTTGAGTGCCACCTGATCGGCGATGGCGACTCGCGGCCGGCGCTCGAAGAGCAGATCCGCCGCGACAACTTGGCCGACGTGGTGAAGCTGGCCGGCGGGCGCCCGCGCGACGAGGTGCTGCAGATGCTGGCGCGCGCCGACGTGGTGGCGCTGCCGAGCATCCGCACCAAGTCGGGCAAAATGGAAGGCATCCCGGTGGCGCTGATGGAGCCGCTCGCCTGCGAGGTGCCGGTGGTATCGACGCGCACCTCGGGCATCCCCGAGCTGGTCGAAGATGGCGTGACCGGCCTGCTGGTGCCGCCCGAAGACCCGGCCGCGCTGGCCGACGCGCTTCAGCGCCTGGCCAACGACCCGGCGCTGGGCCAGCGCTTGGGCCAGGCCGGCCGCCAGAAAGTGCTCCGCGAGTTCGACTTAACCGACAACACTGCCAAGCTCGCACAGCTGATGATTGGAGCCGCATCATGATCCAGTTTCTTCTGATCCTGTTCTGGGCCACGGTCGCGGTGATCGTGTTTACATATATTCTGTTCCCGGCGATTGTGTTCGTGCGCGGCCGCCTGGTGCGCAAGCCCTACAAGTCGGCCGAGATCACCCCGCCGATCACCATGGTGATCGCCGCGCATAACGAGGCCGCCAATATCGGCGCCAAGCTCGACAATATTCTGGCGATGGACTACCCGCGCGAGCAGCTCGAGGTGATCATCGCCTCGGATGGCTCGAACGACGGTACCAACGAGATTGTGCAGGGCTACGCGGCGCGCAATGTGCGCCTGCTGGCGCTGCCACGGCAGGGCAAGGCGCCCGCGCTCGACGCTGCGGTGGCGCACGCGCGCGGCGACGTGCTGGTGTTCTCCGACGCCAACAGCATGTACCACCCGCAGGCGCTGCGCGCGCTGGCCCGGCCATTCGCCGACCCCGAGGTAGGTGGCGTGGCCGGTAATCAGGTGTATACTTCCAAGAAGAGCGAGAGCCTGAGCGGCGACGGCGAGCAGAGCTACTGGAGCTTCGATCGTAAGATGAAGCAGTCGCAGAGCAAATCGGGCAACGCGATCTCGGCCACCGGCGCAATCTACGCCATCCGCCGCGCGCTGTTTCGCGGCGTCCCGGTGGGCGTCACCGACGACTTCGCAGTATCGACCGATGTGATCGCTCAGGGCTACCGGCTGGTGTTCGCGCCCGACGCAATCGCCTACGAGCCAGTCGCCGGCACGGGCAGTGTCGAGTTTGGGCGCAAGGTGCGCGTGATCACCCGTGGCCTGCGCGGCGTGCTGGTGGTGCGGCGCGAGCTGCTCAACCCGATGCGCTATGGCTTCTACGCCTTCCAGCTGTTCGCGCACAAGGTGCTGCGGCGGCTGGTGGTGTTTCCGCTTCTGCTGCTGCTGATCCTCAGCCCGCTGCTGTGGAGCGCCGGGCTGATCTACCAGCTGGCGACGCTGGCGCAGCTGGCATTCTATGGCTGCGCGCTGCTGGGCCTGCTGCTGAAGGACAAGCGGCTCGGCCGCCTGAAGCTGTTCACCATCCCATTCTTCTTCTGTATGGTCAACGTCGCGTCGCTGATCGCGGCGATCAACCTGATCCGCGGGCACCGGATCGATTTCTGGGAACCGCAGCGCCAGGGCCAGGCCGCAGCGGCCGATCAGAATCAGCAAAATGTTGTATCGGATCGCGGCCGGGCAATCTCGCAATAGCGGCGAGCACATACCCTACCGAGGAGGTTTTGCATGTTTCAAGTCGATAGTTTGTATCAGCGCCATCCATCGCTGCGCAGCGGCCTGCTGATCCCGATCATGCTGGTATCGCTGGCCGCGATGCTTGGGCTGATCGTGCTCGGCCAGGCGCTGCTTGGTATCGCGATCGTGCTCACGGTGATGCTGACGCTGGCGATCTTGGCCTGGCCCGAGCTGGGCACGCTGGTGGTGGTGTTCATTCTGTTCACCAATGCCGCGGTGATCGCGGTGAAGTTTCATAATGTGCCGAGCCTGATCGGCGCGGCGCTGCCGGCGCTGCTG
>CALLYN010000071.1 GCA_937858455.1 uncultured Kouleothrix sp. | reverse complement strand
GAGAGTCAGGAAGAGAACGAACTGTGCGAAGACCAGGAATCCCGAAAGGATGAGGCCAGTCTGCGCGTCCTTCTGAGACTTCGCCACCAGGAAGCGCTGGACCAGGTAGTGATCGGTCCCGTGGGTCGCGATGGTCAGAAACATGCCGCCGATCACGCCGGCCCACAACGTGTAAGGCTCGTGAACGTCAAACGCGGTGTTGAAGAAAGCGAGCTTCCCCGCCGCGGCCGCTTTTTGCATCGCTCCCATGACTCCGCCCGGAAGGGCATTGGCCACGGCCACGAAGCAGATGATCGCGCCGAAGAGGTACACGAACATCTGGATCGAGTCGGTCCAGATCGTGGCCACGACTCCGCCCTCCTCGGTGTACAGGATCATGGCGAGGCCGAGCGCCAGAATGCACCACCACTCATTGATGCCGGCCGCCACCGCGAGCACGAGGGCCGCGGCATGCAGGCGGATGCCATCGCCGAGCGTTCTCGAGAGCAGAAAGATGCCGGATGAGGTGGCCCGCACGGCGCCGCCGAAGCGACGCTGCAGGATTTCGTAGGACGTGTAGATCTCGCCCCTGAAGTAGGCGGGCAGAAACACGACCGAGACCACGAGCCGCCCGATCACGTAGCCGAGCACGAGCTGCAGGAAGGTGAAGTTCGACAACAGGCCGCCCATGGCCTGGCTCACGAATGGCAGGGCAAGCGCCGCTGCCCGGTTGTTCATGGTACGGTGCTTCGAAAGCCGGCATCGGTCACGCATCAGAAATTATTCAGGGCGAAGTCAAAGACAAGGGCGTCCACGTTCTGACTGTTTATCCGGGCCCAATCGCAACAAAACTGGAAAAAGGGGCACGCGCAGGTTATGAAGAAAACTGGGTGTCGAAGCTGCTTCCCGTAGGCGATCGTTTTCAACTCGCTGAGCGGATTGTTAACGCGTACATGAATAAAGAGACAGTGCTGGCTTACCCCGAAGTCTATGATGTTGCCCGGCACTTCCATTCGCTTACGGGTGTGCTCGCCAACATGTTCGCCCCGCGTACGCGATCATAATGTACGGGCCTTAGGCCCTTGCATTATGTCGCTTCTCACACTGCTTTTTCCTCATGTAATTCGGGTCAGTCCACCGAGAATATAGGGTGGATCTGAGCATACGCGTCTATGAGAAAGATGGAGAGTTTGTGGCTTCGTGCCCCGAGCTGGATGTCTATACCTATGGTGGCGATGCCGAGCAGGCGCGTGCGCGCCTCAAACACGTGATCGCTTTTTATGCGAGCACTGCACAGGATCTGGGCTATAAGATCGACGCGGCGGAGTTATTGGCGAATTTCCAGAAACCGACCCTCACACGCAGCGAATCGTTTCTCAACTAAATCTAGCCACGGGCTATAGCCCGTGGCTAATCGAAAAATCTAGTTTTGTTCTCTTCTCAGTGCGCTGAGCATCATTCCGCACATCACCAGATAGACTAACAGCGATGTTCCGCCGTTGGAAACCAGCGGCAGGTTGATGCCTTTCGTGGGCAAAAGGCCCATCGTGACAGCGCTGTTAATAATGACCTGCAAAACAAGGCAGAGCAAGAACCCTGTCGCCATGAGTCGCATAAAATCGTCTTTCAGCCGCGAGGCCAGGATCAGCCCATACGTCGCAATCACAAAGTAGGTACCGAGTAAAATAATCACGCCGATTGCACCCAGGTCTTCAGCGACAATTGCAAGAATGAAGTCTGTATGGCGTTCCTGCAGGTGGTGGCGCACGAGCTGGGGCTGCTGTACGTATATGGCCCCGAGCCGGGCCAGCCAACCCGCTGCCACGAGTGCCAGGCGCTGCTGATCGAGCGCGGCGGCTACAGCGGCCGGCCGGTTGGGCTGAGCGAGGGCCGCTGCGCCGCCTGTGGCGCCGACCCGCATATGCGCCTCTCGATCTTCAAGCGCTAGCGCACGCCCGCCACGTGGTATACTACGCCACGGAATCGCCTGCGTAAGGTAGGATCATGACAGACCTGCTCTATGGCCGCAACGCGGTGCGCGAGGCGCTGCGCGCGCAGCGGCGCACGTATCAGCGGCTTTTGGTTTCGTCGGGCGCGCAAGAGGCCGGCACGCTGGGCGAAGTGGTGAAGCTGGCCGAAAAGATCGGCGTGCCGATTACACGCGTCGATCGGCACGAGCTCGATCGCCGGCTGCGCGAGGTGAATCACCAGGGCGTAGCGCTCGAGTGTGGCCCATACCCGTACGCCGAGCTGGCCGACTGCCTGGCGCTGGCCGACGAGCGCCGCGAGCCTGCGCTGCTGTTGCTGCTCGATCACCTGCAAGATCCGCAGAATGTCGGCACGCTGCTGCGCACCGCCGAGATTGTTGGCGCCCACGGCGTGGTGCTGCCCGGCCGCCGCGCCGCCGAGATTACGCCCGCAGTGGTGAACGCCGCCTCGGGCGCGACCGAGCACCTGCGCGTGGTGGTGGTGACTAACCTGGCCCAGGCGATCGGCGATCTGCAAAAAGGCGGCGTGTGGGTGGTCGGCGTCGAAGACGATGAGCGCGCACAGGAGTTCGACCGCGCCGACCTGGACATGCCGCTGGCCCTGGTGATCGGCGCCGAGGGGCCGGGGCTGGCGCGGCTGACGCGCGAGCGCTGTGATTTTCTGATCAAGCTGCCGATGCGCGGCCAGATCGCCTCGCTGAACGCGGCTGTGGCCGGGTCGATTGTGCTGTATCACGCCTGGCGCGTGCGCGGCAGGGCGTAGCTGGAAGCATTGGCTCTAGGGGGAGATGCTATGTCGCAGATGGAACGCGCCGAGGCCTTGCTGCACGAATGGGTCGCGTCCGAAAGCTTGCGCAAGCACTGCTATGCCGTCTCGGCTTCGATGCGCTATTTCGCGGCCCTGCAGGGCGCCGACGCCGACCTGTGGGGCGCGGCCGGCCTGCTGCACGATCTTGACTACGAGCGCCACCCGAACCTCGAGCACAGCCCCACCGAAGGCCACCCGTTTGTGGCAGTGGCGCACCTGCGTGCCACTGGCTGGGACGAAGCGATCTGCCGGGCGATTCTGTCGCACGCCGTCGAGTATAGCGGCGTCGAGCCGATATCGCCCATGGAAAAGACGCTGTACGCCGTCGATGAGCTTTCGGGCTTTGTGATGGCCGTGGCGCTGGTGCGGCCCAGCAAGAGCGTGCACGAGGTAGATGTGGCCAGCGTGCGCAAGAAGCTGAAGGACAAAGCCTTCGCGCGCGCGGTGAATCGCGACGACGTCGTGCGCGGCGCCGAGGCGCTGGGCCTGCCGCTCGACGAGCTGGTGCAGCAGGTGATCGCTGCGCTGCGCGCCGACGCCGCCCGGCTAGGGCTGGCCGGCACATAGCTCCTGGCTTCGCCACACCCGCGCTGAACAGGGCTCGTGTAACGTCTTTCGACCCCTCCCCTGTCAGGGGAGGGGGTGACACATCTGGCTGTGTGGTGCGGTCGCGGCCGCGACCTCACCCCCCTTCCCCCCCTCTCCCGCACGCGGGAGAGATATTACGTTGAAGGGGCGGACATTCGTGATCCGCCCGTTTTTTCGCCTGCCGCCTTTCACACAAGGGGGATTATTGTTGGCTGTGTGGTGCGGTCGCGGCGGCGACCGCACCACACAGC
>CALLYN010000070.1 GCA_937858455.1 uncultured Kouleothrix sp. | reverse complement strand
AAAAGAGATGATTTTGGAGGGCTTGCGCCCTCCAAGCCTCCCACGCGGGAGGACAGCGTGTTTCTCGTGTGATTGACAAGACTTACGCGGTCGTGTGCGATAGAGGCTTGTTCTGCCTGCGGCAGAGCAGAAAAGAAAGGGAACAACGATGTTCGATACAGTGCGCGCCGCACTACAGACCGAGCTGGCGCAGATCGAAGCCGCCGGGCTGCTGAAGCGCGAGCGCATCATCACCACGCCGCAGGGCGTCGTGATCGGCACCAGCGACGGCCGGCAGGTGCTGAACTTCTGCGCCAACAACTACCTGGGCCTTTCCTCGCACCCCGAGGTAGTTGCCGCCGCCAAGCGCACCATCGACCGCTACGGCTATGGCATGTCGTCGGTGCGCTTTATCTGCGGCACGCAAGAGATCCACGTCGCGCTCGAGCGCAAGCTCGCCGAGTTCCTGGGCATGGAAGACGCGATCCTGTACGCGGCGGCGTTCGACGCGAACGGCGGCGTATTCGAGCCGCTGCTGGGTGAAGACGACGCGATCATCTCGGACGAGCTGAACCACGCCTCGGTGATCGACGGCGTGCGGCTGAGCAAGGCGCGCCGCTTTCGCTACAAGAACAACGACATGGCCGACCTCGAGGCCCAGCTGCGGGCCGCGGTCGGCGCGCGCCGCACGCTGGTCGTATCCGACGGCGTATTCTCGATGGATGGGATCATCGCGCAGGTGGGGGCCATCTGCGACCTAGCCGAGCGCTACGGCGCGATGGTGATGATCGACGACAGCCACGCCACCGGGTTTGTAGGCGCCACCGGCCGCGGCACCCACGAGTATCGCGGGGCCATGGGCCGGGTAGACATCATCACCGGTACGCTGGGGAAGGCGCTTGGCGGCGCGTCGGGCGGCTTCACCGCCGCGCGGCGAGAGATCGTCGAGCTGCTGCGCCAGCGCTCGCGGCCATACTTGTTCTCGAACACGCTGGCCCCGGCGATCGTCGGCGCGTCGCTGCGCGTGCTCGAGCTGCTGAGCGAGACAACCGCGCTGCGCGACAAGCTCGAGGCCAACACGCGCCAGTTTCGCGCGGGCATGGCCGGCGCGGGCTTCAACATCCCGCCTGGCGAGCACCCGATCACACCCGTCATGCTTGGCGAGGCCGCACTGGCGCAGGACTTCGCCAGCCGTCTGCTCGACGAAGGCATCTACGTGATCGGCTTTTTCTACCCGGTGGTGCCGCAGGGCAAGGCGCGCATCCGCGTGCAGATCTCGGCGGCGCACGAGCCAGAGCAGATCGACCAGGCGATTGCCGCGTTCGCCAAGGTTGGCCGCGCGCTGGGCGTCATTGACTAATACGAGCTACACGGCGGGGGTTCGGGGCGGCTTTGCCGCCCCCGAAAACTTCGTTTTTGGCCGGTCGCGGCCCCGGCCACGGCGGTGGCCGCGACCGGCCAAAAAGAGATAATTTTGGAGGGCGCAAGCCCTCCAAGCCTCCCACGCGCGAGGGCAGCTGCCGGCGCAGGCTAATAGCGCACGAACAGCGAGGCCATGAAGATCAAGTAGGTGATGAGCGCGGCGAAAGCCACGCGGTTGGCCAGGCCGCCCAGCTCGGGCCGCATGCGCAGAAAGCACGACGCCGCCAGGAACACCCACACCAGCGCATGAAACCAGCGCACCACGAACAGCCGCAGCGCGCCCGCGTCGGCGACGCGGTCTTTGGGCCACACCACCACGAAGACCGCCGCGACCACCAGGCACAGCCCGCCCCACACGGCGATCGGCAACCCCAGAAACTTTGCCTCCATAGGGAATGCCTCGATTCACCCACACTAGTGCTCTGTCAACGACGTTTCCTTGTACCGCTCGAAGCGAAGAAATGCCATGTCATGCTGAACGAAGCTCCGCTCCCTCGCTGCCGAATCATTGAGGGAGGGAAGCTTCGCTCATCATGACAATGAAATCCAAGGGAACGTTGTTTACGAAGTACTAGCGGGCATCGAGAGCGGTGGCAGCGATCTGCTCGCCGCTCGCGTTGGGCAGGTAGATATAGCGCCCGCCCAGCCAGCCGGCCAGCTTCTGCGCCTCGCCACGGCTAAGGTAGCTGCGCTGCGTATCGACGACAATCGCCTGGATGCCGGCGGCGGCGACCTCGCGCCCGAGGTGCTGCAATTCGGCCGCGATGCCATCGCGCGCCGCGCGCACGCCCACATTCGCGCGCCCGTCGGTCAGCAGCACCAGCACCGTCTGCATAATGCCGCGGCTGCGAGCCTGCGCCGCCACCTCGATCGCGCCGAGCAGCGCGGCGGCCAGCGGAGTGCCGCCGCCGGTGGGCAGCAGATCGAGCGCGCGGCGAGCCAGCTCGACGCTCTGCGAGGGCGGCAGCAGCAGCTCGGCGGCCTGGCCGCGAAACGCCAGCAGCGCCACGCGGTCGCGGTGAATATACGCCTGCTGCAGCAGCGCGTGCACCGCGCCTTTGGCCTGGCGCATGCGATGCAGGGCCATGCTGCCGCTCGCGTCGACGCCGAACAGAAACAGCGCGCCGGCCTTGGATCGGAACTGCTTGACCCGTATGTCGTCGGCGCGCAGATATAGCGGCGAAGCACGAAGGGCAGAGGGCAGTTGTTGCTCTTCCGCCTTTCGCGTTTCATCCTCGGTGCGCAGGCGCTGCCAGGGCGCGGCGGCGCGCAGCGTAGCCGGCACATCAAGGCGGGCGCGGCGCACATCGCCGGGGGCGCTGCGGATGTGGCGGCCG
>CALLYN010000069.1 GCA_937858455.1 uncultured Kouleothrix sp. | reverse complement strand
CAGCACCGTCACCAGAAAGCCGCTGTAGATGCCAGTGTTGCGCGCGCACAGCGGCAGGCGCAGCCCGGCCATATCGACGGTATGGGCCTGGGCGCACACGCCGTGCACCACGGCGTACATCTTCCACTCCAGCGGCATGCCCGGCCAGGCCAGCAGCCCAATCAGCAGCACGCCGGCCAGCCCCGCGAAAGCATAGCGCCAGGGCAGATCGCGCGCGGTGCGCGCTGCAATGCTCTGCGCCTTGCGCGCCGCCATATCGCTGCGGGCCATATCGAGTATCTCTTCGCTGGTGCGCTCGCTCATGGTGTATCCTTTGTGGCGCCCTGCACCGGCCGGGCCGGCACGCCTAGACGCGTAGCGCGGTGGCCCGCGCTGAGGGCTAACTCTGCCTACGGCAGGTGTGAAGCTTGTTACCTACAGAGTTACGCGGCGGGCATTTTGCCTTCGGCAGAGCGATACTTTTTCATTTCTCGTGCTCAGATGTTGGCGCTCCGCACCAACATCTGAGCACAGAAGACAGGGAAGTACCAGGCGGAATCGACACACGATGCAGGCCGGCGCATAACCGTGCTACTTAAGCTCATCGAGATGGTTGGTGATAAACGTATAGTCCATCACGCCGGTCTTGCGCAGCGCGATCGTGCCGTCGCTGTTGATAAAATAGCTGGTTGGCAGCAGCTGCGCCGCATAGCGCGCGGCGATGTCGCCGTCGGGGTTGGCGATCAGCGGAAAGCCGACCTTCAGCTCGCTGGCGAATGGGCCAAGCTGCTCGACATCCTGAGCTTTATTCACGCCTAGCACGGCTACGTCGGAGTATTTGCCGAGCGCCTGCTGAAGATCGGGCATCTCCGTGCGGCAGGGCACGCACCAGGTGGCCCAGAAGTTCAGCAGCACCTTTTTACCGCGCAGGTCGCTCAGCCGGTGTGTGCTGCCATCGGGCAGGGTATACTCGAAATCCGGCGCGGCCTCGCCCTTTTCGGGTATCGCCGACTGGCCGCTGTCGGGCAGGATCTTCGAGGCGGTGGCGATCGTCAGGCCGGGTGGTATGGCCGCCGGTGCCGCCGGGGTTGCCGCGCCGCCGCAGGCCGCCAGCAGCACCAGCGCCGCGAGTACAGCCGCCTGGTATAGCATTCGCTTACGCATGCTCGCTCTCCACGCCATCGGCCAGCGCCCGGGCGAGCGCGTCGGCGCGGATCGGCGCAAACAGCGTCGCGCCGCCGGCGATCGCGATCACCGGAATGCTGTGCTTGTAGCGCTCGTACAGGTCGATGTCGCCCAGAATATTCACCTCGGCCACTTCCAGCGCAACCTGACGCGCCAGCTGCTCGAGCAGGTCGGCGGCGTCTTCGCACAGGTGGCAGCCCGGGCGAGTATACAAGGTGATCTGGCGCTTGTTCACACCGCGTATTATACCAGACGCGCCGCCAACGTCGCCGGGATTGGCGAAGGGATGTGTGTTGGGGTCGTAGAGCGGGTGCTTCGCGCCTGCTCCACGGCCCCGCTTGATTGGCGCAAATGCGCACGGGCGCGATCTCTCGCGCCCGTGCAGTGGCAAGCCGAAACCCTGTGAACTGAGGCCCCGCGCGCATCCGCCTTCACAGGCAGGCGCTTAGGCGCCGCGCACCCGCACGAACTTACGGCGGCCTACCTGTACAACCGCCGGCTTGCCGGGGCTCAGCAGCAGGTCGTAGCCCGCAACCTTCTCGCCATCGACGCGCACACCGCCGCCGTCGATCAGCCGCCGCGCCTCGCTCTTGCTCGCCGCCAGCTTGCTGTCGACCATGATATCGACGATGCTTGCCGGCGCGCTGATCGCGTGCTCGGGTATGTCCTCGGGGATCTCGCGCTCGCGGAAGCGCTTGATCCACTCGGCCTCGGCGGC
>CALLYN010000068.1 GCA_937858455.1 uncultured Kouleothrix sp. | reverse complement strand
GGGGATAGCCGGCGCATCGGCGATGCCGGCCGGCAGCCAGGCGCGCCGCAGCAGCGCCACCGCGCACCATAGCGTGATCCAGATCATGAGCGTGATCGCGATCGGCCAGGGCTGAATACCCCACGGCAGCTGGTCGAGCAGCAGCGCCAGCAGCGGCGCCACCGCCACGCTCAGGCCAAAGCTCAGCCCGGCGCGCGCCACGCCGTCGAGGTCGTCGCGCTGCGGGAAGATCGCCGCCACCAGCGCGTAGCCCGGCGCCAGCAGCACTGTGGCCAGCCCCAGCGGCACGCGCAGCCATGGCAGCGGCAGCAGCAGCAGCGCCGGCACCAGCAGCGCCGCCCCGATCAGCAGCAGCAGATCATACACTTCTGCGGGCGCAGGTGTACGCAGGCTGCTGCGAACGATGCGCGGTTGCGTGGTTGGCTTCACGGTCATGGCAATGATTTCCTGTGCCGGTAACTGCCCATCCGAATCACCACAGCGGCACGAAACGCGGCGGCTAGCCCGTACCAATCCGGCAATGCGCTTACCCGGCCGGCAGCGCTTCCATCGCTACATAAACGACCCCGGCGCGTGTTTTCGCATATCGCCGGCCTGGCCTAACCCGAGAACCAGCGACCATCGGCGTCGCTTTTTTGGCGCCACGCGCGGCCAGGCTCAGCGCGTGCGTATCAACATGAACGACGCCGCGCGCGCAAAGGTTACGTCGCTGGCCGCTCGCTAGATTACGGTTCCATACCAGCGAGCACGTGGGCATTTCCCGGCCGCCGGGTCACGGCGCTGCCACCACCTGCCGGTACAGCGCCAGCGTCTCGTGGGCGGCGCGGCCCCAGCTGAACTGCGCCGCGCGCGCGACGCCGCGCTGCCGCAGATCGTCGCGCAGCGCCGCGTCGCCCAGCACCCGCAGCATCGCCGCCACCAGCGCGCCGACATCGTATGGGTCGACGGTGAGCGCCGCGTCGGCGACCACCTCAGGCAGCGACGAAACATTCGAGGTGATCGTCGGCGCGCCGCAGGCCATGGCCTCGAGCGGCGGCAGCCCAAAGCCCTCGTACAGCGAGGGGAACACAAACGCCTCGGCCGCGCTATACAGCGCCGGCAGGTCGTCGTGCGGCAGGTAGCCGGTGAAGTGCACATGCGGCTCGATGTTCAGCCGCCGGAAGGTCGCGTCGATCTCGGCCACGCGCCACTGCCGCTGGCCGCCGACAACCAGCGTGACATCGGGGCGCTGCTCGCGCACGCGCGCGTACGCCTCGAACAGCCGGGCGATGTTCTTGCGCGCGTTGATCCCGCCGACGTACAGCAGGAATGGCGGCCGCACGCCGTAGCGCGCCAGGATCGCGTCGCGCTCGCGGCCGGCCGGCACTGGCGCCAGCCGCGCGTGCATGCCATAGGGAATAATCGCCATCCTGGCCTGGGGCACCCGCAGGTAGCGCGCGATATCGTGAAACGACTGCTGGCTGTTGGTGATCACATAGTCGGCGCGGCGCAGCGCGACCGGCAGCATCCAGCGATAGCGCCAGTTGTCGAGCTGGCTCTGCGTCTCGGGGCACACAAAGCTAAACGCGTCGTGGATGGTGGCCACGCGCCGCGCGCCCAGCGGCGGGCCAAGAAACGGCACGATGCTGTTCGGGTCGTGCACAACATCAAGGCGATAGCGCGCCGCCGCCTGGCTGATCGCGGCGTTGCCCAGCGTCATCAGCGCAGGCAGCAGCCGGCAGCCCGGCAGCGCGTGGTGCTCGAACATGTTCCACAGGCCGTGTGGATCTTCCTGCTCGGTGGTGAGCAGCACCAGCTCGGGCGCGCCGGGCAGCGCCGCCAGCGCGCGCGCAAGCTCGATCACATAGCGCCCGATCCCGGTCGGCGCACGGTCGAGGCCGTATGTCAGGTAGCCGATGCGCATGGTCATACCCCCCGCCGCGCGCGCCGCACGGCCGCTTCTGCCCCAAGGCAAGCGAACAGCAGCAGCGACGGCACGGCCGGCAGCGTGTAGCGTGCGTCGCCATAAAACAGCAGCGTGCTCACGATCACGCCAAGCAGCGGGATGTAGAACACAAACAGCGTGCGCCAGCGCTTGAGCGAGAGCACGAGGCCCGCCAGCGACAGCAGCAGAAACAGGCTGTAGCCCAGGTAGATCAGCGCGCTGCCCGGCACGGCGAAATCGTGAGGCGAGCTCGCCACCGACAGCGGCGAAACCAGGCGCTTGAATTTTTGCCCGACCAGCCAGGCAAACTGGGCAGGATGCTCGCGGATCCAGCTGCTGGCCAGCCCGTAGTACGCCGATTGCTCTTGCGCTTCGTCCAGGCCCGCGATCCGCGGCGGGAAATTTTCGTAGTGCCCGCCAAACGCATCCGCGTTATTGGCGCCGTAGAATGTGTAGCCGCCATTTGTCGAAATCAGCACCGGCCGGCCGAGCAGCGCGTAGTTGCGCGCCGTCCAGGGCATCAGCGCCAGCGCCAGCGCCAGCGCGGCCACCGCGCCGAGCGCCAGGCGCCGCGACATCCCGGCGCCGGCCAGGCAGCACACAAACCAGATCGCCACGAATGGCAGCTGGAACAGGATCGTCGGCTTGGCCAGCGCCGCCAGGCCAATCGCCAGGCCAAGCAGCGCGGCCCCGCCGTACGACGGCCGCTGCTGCAGGCGCACGCTGAGCCAGAGCACCAGGCCCATGAGCGCAAAGTACAGGCTTTCGGCGATCAGCCAGGCGCCAAAATAGATCAGAAACGGGTACAGCGCGGTGGCCAGGCTGGCCCAGCGCGCCGTACGCGGCAGCCCAAGGCGCTCGATCGCCAGAAAGGTGCACAGCGGCAGCACCGCGCCAAGCGCCGCCAGCAGCAGCCGCGCGAGCCACAGGTGGTAGCCAAAGGCGCCGTAGATCGCCGCGAGCACGAATGGGAACAGCGGCGGCCAGAATGTGCTGGGGTGGCCGGCAAACTCGCCATACACACCCGTCGCCAGCAGCGTGCGCGCGATCCGGTCGTACGAGGCCGCGTCGCCCAAGAGCGGGCTGCGCGCGAGAAATGGGTCGGCATACGGCGCGGCGAGCGCGTACACACACCTGAGCAGCAGCGCGAGGCCGAAAACAAACGCCGCCCAGCCGCGTGGCGACCAGAGCGCGGCCAGCCGCCGGGCGCCGGGCAATTCACTCGCCGTATCGGCAGGTTTTGAAAGCAGCATATCCGGTCCTTAGGCAGGGTTTAAACACACTCAAATATCACTCTTTCTGGTGGGTGGCGGCCACGAATGTCGCCGCCACCCACCAGAAGGGAAGTGCGAGGGCACAGCCCTTCGCGCACCCCTTTTCTGGCCAGGTTCTTAGCGCTGGTAGGGCGTCTGCGGCCGCTTATGATAGACCTGGCTCGCGCCGCTATCGTAGATCTGCATGCCGTCATAGGGCACCGGCAGGGGAATGCCTAAACGCACGCTGCGCAGCCGAATAATATCGCTGACGAGGTAGGTGCGCAGCTCGTCGTTGGCCAGCTGCGGCACATACTTATTATGGTTCGCATTCCCAAGATCCTGCATCACTGCGGCGGTCGTCAGGCGCTCGTTGTAATCGGCCCAGATCAGCGCATTCTGCATGTGCTGGTCGCTCCACTCGAACGCGATCAGCTCGTCGGAGTGATAGAACGTCCAGGTGTTGCTGAGCAGCGGCTCGTTCGTCGCTTTGAGCACTGAAAGAATGGCCAGGCAGAACATCCCCGCCGCCGCGAGCGATACCAGCGTGCGCGAGCGCTGGCGCCTGAGCCATTCGACAAAGACAATGCTCACCAGCGCGATGGCGACGATTGCGAACGAGGGGAACAGGCGGTGCTGCAAATTGCTGCCGAGCACGCCGCTGGCATCGGCGACGATCGAGATGGCCCCCTGGATGGCAAAAGCGGTGTAGAACAGCCACACCAGCCAGATCGTCTGGTTGGCCGGCCTGGCGCCACGGGCAAACCAGCGCCAGCTCAGGCGCAGCCAGATCACGAACGAGGCCGCCAGCACCGCCCAGTCGGCGAAGCTCAGCAGAAAGTACACCGGCAGGCTGACCCAGCCCGACTCCACCTGCTGGTACGCCAGCGTGCTGCTGCTCTGCATATCCAGAAACAGCACCGCGATCCGATCCCAGATCGTGCGCAGCACGAACAGGCTGCCCTGCGCGGGCGGGTAGATATAGAACGTGAGGATGTAGACCAGCCCCAGGCTGATGATCAGCACATACGCCAGGCGCCGCTGTGTATGGCTATCGTTAAACGCTACGCGCGCGAAGCGGCCCTGCAGCAGCCAGCCCAGCACCAGCGCCAGCGCCACGGCGAAGATAAACGAGTGCGCCAGCAGGTTGTTCGAGGCGATCAGCGCAAAGGCCGCGCAGTAGAACAGCGCCACGTGCGCCGCAAAGTGCCCAGGCCGATCGCGCAGCTTGAAGCTGCGGGCCAGGAAGTACAGGCACACGATCATCAGCAGGCGCGTGAACTTCTCGTGCGAGCTGCGCAGCACCACAAACAGGAATTCCGGCTGGGTGAACAGCAGCAGCGTCGCCAGAGCCGCCGCCGGCGCGCCGCCGGTGAACTCGCGGTACATCATCCAGGCCGGAAGCACCAGCAGCGCCGCGGTGAGCGGGTAGATGATCTGCTGCAGTGTCGCTACCTCGACTCCGGTGCAGGCGACGATAAACGCCGAGATCGCCTGAAAGGTGTAGCCATTCGAGTATACGTCGCCCTGCGCCGGCACCAGGCGGCCCGCCTGCACAAACACGCGCACGATATTCCCCAGCGCGGCCGAGTCGGTCTCCGACCAACGGCCCATGAAGCGCGCCGTGAAATACAGGCCGACCACCAGCATATACAGCAGCGGGCCAAGCCACAGCCAGGGGCTTTGTTCGCGGCGGCCGGGCGGGTGTGTTCTATTCAGCATTGTTCGTTGGCTCCTGTAGCGCCTGGCGCCAGCTATACTGAAACGCCAGCGCGGCGATCGCGGCGAACCCCAGCAGCGTGAGCGCGATCAGCGGCGCGGCGCTGGCGCTCGAGCTACGGCTCACCAGTACCTGCGGCGCCGTGCTGGCGGCCGGCTGCACCTGCACCCCCAGCGCCCCCAGCGGCAGGCTCTGGCCGTCGGCGCGCAGCAAGCGCGGCGCGATCTGCCACTCGCCGGGCAGCGCGGGCATCCAGTTCGCGGTGGCGGTGATCGTCTGGCCCGCCAGCAGCGCGACGGTTTGCGTGGTCACGAGCGTCGCGCTGCCCTGCGGCGGCGTCGCCCACAGCTCCAGCGTCGAGGCCGGCATGTCCTCGCGGCCGTCGTTGCGCAGCGCCACGCGCAGGGCCGCGCTGGCCAGCTGCTGCGGCGCCTGCACTGTGATCTGCGCCGCGAGCGCCGGCGGCGTCAGCGGCTCGATATGAAATGCGCCATCGTAGGCCACGGCATACGCGCCAGGCTGGAGGCCATCGAGCGCGAGCGGCGCGTCGCCGGCGAGCGCGAAGCCGGGCTTCAGCTCGAGCACAAAGCGAAAGCCGCTGCCCACCAGCCGGAAATCGCGCAGGCTCGCGTTCGAGAGATCGCTGGCCGGGCCGCTGAACTGCGCCTGCATCGCCTTGAAGTCGCCCGGCGCGAAGCTGGCCGGGTACGCGGCCAGCTGCTGGCCCAGGCTGGCCCACTCGGCGTGGTTACGCGGCGGCAGCGTGGTGAAGAGCGCGGGCGGAACATCGGCGCGCACGAGGCGGATGCTGTTTGCGTCGGCGTAGATTAGGTAGCCCGCCGCCACGTGCAGGCTTTCCAGCACGCTGCCGCCCGAGCGGTAGAGCCACTCGTTGATATACTCGCCGCCCAGGTTGCTGGTGCGGATCTCGTGATCGCCGTCCACATTCCATAGGCCCTGCTGCGCCTTCAGCATGTGCAGCTTGCGGTCGACCGGGCTGAAGTACAGGTATGGCTGCGCGTGCAGATCCACGGCATACTCGCCACGGTACAGCGGCGGAATTGTTTGCAGCTCGCTGGCATCGGGGCCGTTTCGCAAACCGCTGATATACGCATCGCGCATTTTCAGCGTGTCCCAGGTGTAAATGCCCTCGGTCGATTCGTAGCCGGTTTCGGCCTGCACAAACTGCGCCACATCCCACGGCCGCTCGGTAACCCAGTACGGCACCGCGTCGTGCGTCAGCGACTGGATCTGGTAGCCGTTGTACTCAACCGCAGTATCGACGGCGTGCCTGCCGGTGAGGCTTAGCTTGAAATCCCAGCGGTGATCGTGGTCCATGTCCCAGCTGTACCGAATAAGCGTCGAAGGATCGGCGAGCTTGCCCTGCTGGTAGTTCTCGTCGTGGGCCGGGTACGACTCAAACCGCACCTGCAGATCCTGAAAGCCGTCGTTGGCCTGGGCAAGATCGTAGTAGTCGTAGGGGTTCTCGAAGTCGAGGTAGCTGAGATCGTTCGGCGTCAGCGCGCGGATCGAGTAGATAAAGCGCGAGTTGGCCACGCGCGAGGGCGTAAACTCGCCCAGGTAGCTGATTTTGCTCTGCGCCCAGATCATCTGGATGGGCGCGGGGAAGCTATTGGGCGCGCGAACCAGGCCGTAGGCCCGGTCGCCGGCATACTCGGTGACGAGCATCATGACATTGTCGGCCGAGCCGGTGGGCGGGCCGTAGGCGCTGCCAAGGTAGGGCCAGAAGATCCCAGGCTGCATCGGCACGGCGCGCACGCCGTAGTCTTTCATGATCGCCGTTTTCACCACGCCATAGCCCTCGGCCGAGGGCGCGACGCGCATGTCGAGGTCGGGCTTGCCCTGGTGCTGCGGATCGCGCACGGTGATCAGCTGGTCGGGCGTGCCGTCGTGCCTGGTGATCTTGCGGTAGATATCCAGCGTGGTGATCGGCATGGCGATGACCATGCCGTCGATCGCGATATCGAGGTTGAAGTTATCGACGCCGTCGCGCTGCCACCAGCCATCTTTCGCCGTCACCTCGACCGTCCAGAAGCGGCTTTCGCCGATCACCGGCCGGCCGCCTTCGAAATGGTAGTCGACCGCGGCGTCGCCGTTCTGGTCGTCGTAGAGGTCGGCCACCAGCGCGCCGCCGCTCGGGTGAAAATCGATGAGCAGGTTGGCCCTGCCATTGCCGCCCGCGTCGAACACCCAGAAGTCGTTGGTGAAGTCGGCGGCGCTGCGCCAGCTGCCGGTGTCGCGCATGTCGCCATTGCGATCGTAGGCGTACACGCGGTCGGAGGCGCTGCCGGCGAACGGGCAGGCGATCTCGATATACGCCGGCGTGTCGCCCGCCGCCGGGTGATAGGTGGTCGGCGCGGTATCCGGGCACGCATTCTGCGGCGGCTGGGCGCGCGCCGCCGCGGGGATCAGCAGCAGCGCGACGGTAGCCGCGACGAAGGCACGGTTGAGCGTTTGCCAGAGATAGCGCATAGCTAGTTCCCCCTGAGCCCGAGCGGAGGCTCGGCGAGCGCGTGAGCGCGATAGAACCATCGCCAGATCCAGGCTGTATACAGCAGGGTGATCGCGCTCAGCGCGCCAATCGCGGCCAGCAGATGTTCGGGCGCATCGGGCACGCACAGCCGCGCCGCCCCGCCCAGCACCAGCAGCGCCAGCGCCGAGCGGCCAATGCTGGCGACCAGCCGGCGCAGCGGGTAGCCGGCGGTGCGCAGCTGCCACACCAGCACCGGCACCACCGCCACGGCGTGCGCCGCCGCTGCGAGCCGCAGATCGGCCGAGTAGCGCACCGCCAGGGTGACGCCAACCAGCAGCAGCGCCGTCGATATGCCTACATACAGCAGCGCGGCGCGCAGCCGCCCTTGCGCCGCTAGCGTAGTGGTAACAACCGACTGCAGCGGGTAGGCGAAGGCGACGATCGCCAGGATCGCCAGCAGCTCGGCCGAGGCGAGGTAGCGCGCACCGTACAGGATGTACAGCAGGCTGCGCGGGTACAGCAGCAGGTTGGCGCCGACCAGCAGCCCGGCGCTGGCCGCCACGCTGGCGAAATCTTGAAATAGCGCGCGCGCCTCGCCGCTGTTGCGCTGGGCCGCGGCGTGGCTCAGGCGTGGGAAATACACCGTGCTGCTGGCCATGTTCAGCAGCGCGCCGGGCATAAAAATAATGTTCAGCGGGATGGTGATCAGCGCGGTGTCGGCGAACTTGCCGAGCGCGCCCAGGTACAGGGTGGCGTAGGATGTGAACAGCGTGCCGCAGAGCGCCAGCCCGTACATCGCCCCGGCAAAGCGCAGCGCCGCGCCGAGCGAGATGTTGGCGCGGCCACGCGCCGCGCCGGGCGGCGCCATGCGCAGCAGGCACACTGCGGCGAGCAGCACGGGCGGCAGAAACGACCCGGCAAACAGCAGATACAGCGCCTGAACCGGCAGGCCAAATGCGATGATCGGCGCCAGCCCGGCCGCGTAGATCACCGGCTGCAGCAGCAGCGCCGCGATAACCTCGCGCACGCGGCCCAGCCCCTGCAGCGCGCCAATACCGAAATCGGCCAGCAGCGCCACCGCCGCCGCGCCGCTGGCCAGCAGCAGCGCCTGATCGCCGC
>CALLYN010000067.1 GCA_937858455.1 uncultured Kouleothrix sp. | reverse complement strand
GGGCCGGCCAATGCGCAGGCTGCGCCCGCAGACAGTAGCAGTAGCGCCGGCGCCGGCCTGGGCCTCGAAGTTATCGGCTTCGGGGATGGGCACCTCGCGCTCTTCGGCGCCCTTCACGATCGCGCGGGCCAGCGGATGCTCGGAGGAGCGCTCGATCGCCGCGGCCACCGCCAGCAGCCGGAACTGCTCGGGCGTCAGATCGCCCAGCTGGTCGTCGTCGGGGCGCGGGTAGCACGCCACGCAGGGCAGCGTATCGGGCAGGCGGCCAGGCCCGCCGACCGGGATCACCGCAACCACGCCAGGCCGGCCGGTGGTGAGCGTGCCGGTTTTATCGAAGGCGACCACTTTAATGCGCGCGGCGGCCTCGAGGTGGCGGCCGCCCTTGAACAGCACGCCGCCGCGCGCGGCGCTGGCGAGCGCCGAAAGCAGCGCCGCCGGGATCGAGATCACCAGCGCGCAGGGCGAGGCCACGACCATCAGCGTGAACGCGCGATACAGCGTGGTGGGCACATCCCAGCCAAGGAACAGCAGCGGGATCGCGATCGCCAGCAGGGTAATGCCGACCACCGCGTAGGCGTAGTACTGGCCGATCACCCGGTCGGTGAAATCCTGGCTGTTGGCCTTCTGCTCGCGGGCCTCGCGCACCACCTGCACGATCCGCGCAAGCGTCGAGTCGCCCACCGGCGTGGAAACGCGCACGTCGAGCGCGCCCTGGCCATTCAGCGTGCCGGCGAACACCTTCAGGCCCACGCGCTTCTCCACCGGCATCGACTCGCCGGTGATCGAGGCCTCGTTCACCGCCGACTCGCCCTTGATCACCAGGCCATCGGCCGGCACCTGCGCGCCGGGGCGCACCAGCACCACCTCGCCGACCTGCAGGTCGTCGACGGGCACGCGCACGATCTGGCCATCGCGGTAGACATCGGCCTCTTTCGGCGCCATGTCGAGCAGGGCGCGGATCGAGGCGTGGGTACGGCCCATGGCGTACGTCTCGAGGGTGTTCGAAAGCGAGAACAGGAACATTAGCACCGCGCCCTCGCGCGGCTCGCCGATCGCCGCCGCGCCGATCGCGGCGATGATCATCAGGAAGTTCACGTCGAACTGGCGCTCCTTGAGCGTCTGCCAGGCTTCCTGAATGCTGTAGTAGCCGCCCGCCGCGTAGGCCAGCGCGTACAGCGCCCAGGGCACAAACGCCGGCAGGCCCAGCTGCTCGATCGAGGTGAGCCACCCGAGGATCGTCGCCACCAGGCAGGTGATCGTCAGGCGGATCATCCAGGGGAGCTGGGCGATCTCATTTTCTTCATCGGTGAGCTGAAGCATCCCGGCTGGCGCCGGGGCGGCCGCAGGGCGGCGCTCGGTGATGGCAAGCGGGTGATCGTGAACGGCCATAGGCGTAGCCTGCCTTTCGTCTGCATTGCTTATTTGTAGTGGCGAACGCCACGTGTTCGTATAGGATGCCCGTTCGAGTTCGTAGATACTAAGAATGATTCTAATTCTGCTCGTGACACGCAGGCTGATGCTAGTGTAGCCAACAAAACGCCCGCGCGGCGAAAGAAACAGCCCCGGCTGGTGAACATCCGGCTACCCGGCGTGGCGCGCGGCGCAGGCGTGGCACAGGCCATACACAATCACGCCATCCTGGGGCACGAGGCGGTAGCCACTACGCGCCGCCACCAGGCCAAGCAGCGCCTCAAGCGTATCGGTATGCACGTCGGCGATCTGGCCGCAGCGCGTGCAGACCACATTGACATGCGGCGCGACGCAGATATCGTAGTGCGTATGATCCTCGCCGACGATATCGAGCGCGCGAATGAGCCGCAGATCTTCGAGCGCCGCCAGCGTGTTGTATACCGTCGCCTGGCTCATCGACGGATGGCGCGACTGCACGCTCGACCATACCTCGCCGGCCGTAGGGTGGCCGCCATGTTCCAGCAGTGCCGCGCACACCGCAGCGCGCTGCGGCGTGACGCGTTTGCCGGCAGCCTCGAGCCGGGCGAGCATGCTATTGAGCTGCGTGAGATCTGGCGCCATGGCTGCCTCGGGCTCCTCGCTATTGAAGGCTGTGTATTTAAAATCATTCTAATACACAGGCGTGCGATTTGTCAATCGCGCGCCAGGTTGTTCGGGCTCGTGCAACGTCTGTCGACCCCTCCCCC
>CALLYN010000066.1 GCA_937858455.1 uncultured Kouleothrix sp. | reverse complement strand
ACGTTCTACCAGGATCTTCGATTCGCCGCCTGGCCCTGGCAGTACCATCGCGCTGCGCACTACACTCTGGGTGGCACCGCACACGATCGCTTCGCCGCAGTGCGGCATTTCCGCACGGTGCATGGGCAAAGTATGCTATACTGCACCGTATATGCAATGGGAATGCATCTCATTTGCACACGTACGAGGCTTGCAGCATGTCCGAACTTCAGTACATCCTCGCACTGTTCACGTTTGTCGACAGATTGGCCCATTTGCTTGAGCAAGCGCTTCGTCTTCTGGCCGACTGCCAGGGTGGCGGTCTGCGCGAGACTTCGTTTCGTTCGACATTTGCCGAAGCCTATGGCGATATGCTACGCCACATCGCCGAGTATACCCCGCCAGAAGGCTACGACGACCTGCACCAGCAGATGGTCGCCTATTTCCATATGCATCACACTGCGCTGATAGCCGAGATTGACCAAGATCACGCGACGGCCGAGAACACCTACCGCGAGCTCGACGAGATGCGCAATATCCTTGCCGCAGCTTTCTTGCAGCTGCCCGTGTACCAGCAAGCGCAGCGCGGCTGAGCCGGTTTGATAGCGTTTCATTAGAACTGGCTCAAACTGCCGCGTGTGCTATTGACAAAGCTTGGCCGGGATTCGATAATACCTGCAACGGAATGAACATTCCGCTTTTGCCACCAGGTGTGGCGAAGAGTCCCGTACCGGCTACCTGCGCGCCAGGTCGCCGGGCGGCGCATAGAGGTATGTATGAGCGAAGCAACTTCTCAGACGCCCGAAACGAACCCGAACCTGCCGCTGATCGTGCTCGATGGCGCGGTCGTCTTTCCATATACCGTCGTCAGCCTGCCGCTCGACGACGACACCGCCCCGGTGGCCGACGCAGCCCTGAAGGATAACCGGCTGGTGTTGCTGGCCGCTCGCCGCGCCGACGCCGACGCCGACACGCCGCTGAACATGCAGCTGCACCGCGTCGCCACAATCGCGCGGATCGAGCAGGCCGGCACGCTGCCCAATGGCGTCAGCGGCCTGGTGGTGCGCGGCCTCATGCGCGCGCTGCTCGGCGAGCCGTCGCAGGAGGCGCCGTACCTGCGCTTTAGCTACGCCGAGCGCCCCGACCAGTTCGCCGTCACGCCGACGATCAGCGGCCTGGTTACCGAAGTCAAGGCGATCATCGACGCCGTGCTGGTAGCGCGCGAGGTGCCCAACGAGATCCGCAACTTCGTGCGTAGCATCGAAGACGCCGGCCACCTTGCCGACAACACCGGCTACTCGCCCGACTACACTTTCGCCGAGCGCCAGGAGCTGCTCGAAACATTCGATGTCGCCGAGCGCCTGCGCAAGGTGCGCGACTTCTACCAGAAGCAGTACGCCGTGCTCGAGGTGCAGGCGCGCTTGCGCCAGGAGGTGCAAGACAGCTCGGCCAAGCAGCAGCGCGAGTTCTACCTCCGCCAGCAGATGCGCGCCATCCAGAAGGAGCTTGGCGAGGACGATGCCGAGTCGGCTGCGCTCGACGACCTGCGCGAGAAGCTGCTGGCCGCGAACCTGCCCGAGGTCGCCCGCAAAGAGGCCGACCGCGAGCTGCGCCGGCTTGAGCAGATCAACAACTCGTCGCCCGAGTACCAGATGATCCGCACCTACCTTGAGTGGGTTGCCGAGCTGCCGTGGGGCAAGAGCACCGGCGACGCGATCAACGTGGCCCACGCCCGCGATGTGCTCGAGGCCGATCACTATGGCCTTGAGAAGATCAAGGAGCGCATCCTCGAGTACCTGGCGGTGAAGCAGCGCCGCGAGCTACTTGGCGACGCCGACACGCGCTCGCGCGAGCCGATCCTGGCGTTCGTCGGCCCTCCTGGCGTCGGCAAGACGAGCCTGGGCCAGAGCATCGCCCGCGCGCTGGGCCGCAGCTTCGTGCGCATGAGCCTGGGCGGCGTGCGCGACGAGGCCGAGCTGCGCGGTTTCCGCCGCACCTATATCGGCTCGGCGCCTGGCCGGATCATCCAGGAGCTGCGCCGCGCCGGCACGGCCGACCCGGTGATCTTGCTCGACGAGGTCGATAAGATCGGCAACGACTTCCGTGGCGACCCGGCCTCGGCGCTGCTTGAGGTGCTCGACCCCGAGCAGAATAATACGTTCACCGATCACTACCTGAACCTGCCGTTCGACCTGAGCAAGGTGCTGTTCATCGCCACCGCCAACGATTGGGGCACCGTGCCGCCGGCGCTGCGCGACCGCATGGAAGTGATCGAGCTGAGCGGCTATATCGAAGACGAAAAGGTGCACATCGCCCAGCAACACCTGGTGCCCAAGCAGGTGCGCGCCAATGGCCTGCAGCCCGACGAGGTATCGATCCAGGAGGACGCGCTGCGCGACATCATTGGCAACTACACCCGCGAGGCCGGCGTGCGCAACCTCGAGCGCCAGATCGGCAATGTGCTGCGCAAGGTCACCCGCCGGCTGGCCGAGAGCCAGGAAGAGCGAAAGACCGCTGACTCCTCGTCGCCGGTGGACGTAACAAAGGAGTTCGTGCGCACCGCGCTCGGCCGGCCGCGCTTCTACAACGAGGCCAAGGAGCGCATCGACCAGCCGGGCATCGCCACTGGCCTGGTGTGGACTCCGGTGGGCGGCGATATTGTGTTCATCGAGGCCTCGATCGTCGAGGGCAGCAAAGAGCTGAAGATCACCGGGCAGCTTGGCGAGGTGATGCGCGAGAGCGCCGAGGCCGCGCTGACGTACGTGCGCTCGCGGGCCAACTCGCTCGGCATCGACCCGCGCTTCTTCGATACGCACGCCATCCACATCCACGTTCCGGCCGGCGGCGTGCCGAAGGACGGCCCATCGGCCGGCATTACCATGGCCACCGCGCTGGCCTCGGCCGCCACGGGCCGCCTGGTGCGCGACGACGTCGCGATGACTGGCGAGATCTCGCTGCGCGGCCGCGTGCTGCCGATCGGCGGCATCAAGGAGAAGGCGCTGGGTGCGCACCGCTCGGGCATTCACACCATCCTGCTGCCGCGCCGCAACGAGGTTGAGCTTGAAGACCTGCCGCGCGAGGTGTTCGAGGAAATGACCTTCATCCCGGTCGATACGCTCGACGAGGTGCTGGCGCACGCGCTGCGCAAGCCCGGCGATCAGCCTGGCGCTACGCTTGGCTCGATGCTGCTGCGCGAGAGCGAGCCGCTGCCGGCCGCCGAGTAACATTGCCGCGTTTACCCACGAGCGCCGTCCTACCAGGGCGGCGCTCGTCGCATGTATAATACCAAATCCAGCTGATCGCCTGGGTTATGGTGGGGGTTCGGGGGCGGCTTCGCCGCCCCCGAAATTTCTTTTTCTTGTGCGCCCGGCAAAGCCGGGCGCACAAGAAAACACAAGTAATCAAACGGGTTGGTATAAGTGTGGCGCTGTGCCGGCCTCGGCCCCAGCCGCGCATGCCTCAGGGCCTGCCGGCATGTAGCTGCGTGCCGCCCGGCGCGCTGCAGAACCACAGCAGCAACACACCAAAGCGGCCGAGATTGCGAGCGTGCCTCGAAGTGGAACCGATCTTCCGCTTCGCCTGAAAACGTGCTATACTCTGCGCGAACTCGCAGTCCGAGGAGTCTGACGCAATGGAACAGGGCAACGGCAGCGGCCGGCGCGAGCGCCGCGACGCGCAGCGCAATCTCGAGCGGGTGCTCAGCGCGGCGCACGAGCTGTTCGCCGAGCGCGGCGCCGACGTGACGATGGAAGAGGTCGCGCGCCACGCCGGCGTTGGCGTCGGCACGATCTACCGGCGCTTCCCCAGCAAAGAGCAGCTGCTCGCGGCGGTGAGCCACGCCGCCTGCGACGACACCCGCGCCTGCCTGGTGGCCGCCGCCGACGCCGCCGCCGATCCGCTGCAGAAGCTCCGCGCGCTGGTGCTGGCGCAGTACCGGCGCGCCGCCGACGGCACAGCCCTGATCGAGCTGCGCTCGCCCGCCGAGGGCCAGGGCGGCGCAGCCGCCGAGCAGCAGCTCTACGACACGCTGCACGCCCTGCTGCGCGACGTGATCGGCGAGGGCCAGCGCCAGGGGCTGCTGCGCCCCGGCGATGCGTCGATGCTGGCGGCGCTGTGCCTCGAGCTGATCAGCCCGCGCGTATTTGCGCACCTCGCCCGCGCCTGCGATGGCACCGGCAACCCCGCCGACCAGATCGTCGGCTTTGTGCTCGGCGGCCTGGGCGCGCAGCCAGCAGCCCATAGACGAACAGAGGAGCAGCCGTGATACAGGCGATCGACCACATCGTCATCCTGGTGAACGACCTCGGCGCGGCCACGGCCAGCTATGCCGCGCTGGGCTTTACCGTGGCGCCGGGCGGCACACACGCCGGCGGCGCAACCCACAATGCGCTGGTGGTGTTCGAAGACGACACCTACCTCGAGCTGATTGCGTTTCTGCGCGACGCGCCCGAGCATCACTGGTGGCCGCACGCCGCCGCTGGCGAAGGATTGATCGACTACGCGCTGCTGCCAAGCGCGATCGCGGCCGACGTCGCGGCGGCCCGCGCGCGCGGCCTGGTGATCGACGGCCCCTACGATGGCGGGCGCGTTCGCCCCGA